>NQJH01000357.1 GCA_002256685.1 Methylococcaceae bacterium NSP1-2
TTACTTGAAGCATTTGGCGCAGGATTCACTTGGGGTTCTGCATTAATTAAATATTGAGGTAAAACGTCCGTTTTTCACCTCTGCCTATCACGATGATATAACTATGAACGAACAAGCCTACAATTTAGCTTTTGTTTTTCCGGGACAAGGTTCACAGTCTGTGGGCATGTTGAACGACTTGGCGGCAAGCTATCCTGAAGTCAAACACATCTTCGAGCGTGCATCGGATGTGTTAAGTAAAGATTTGTGGTCGCTGGTTGTCAACGGCTCAGAAGAAGAGCTTAATCAAACCGAAAATACGCAACCTATTATGTTAGCGGCTGGTTTTGCGGTTTGGAATATATGGTGTAAACACAGTACGATTCGTCCAGATTGGGTTGCAGGTCATAGCTTGGGCGAATATACCGCGCTAGTTTGTTCAAGCGCGATTTATTTTGAAGATGCTATTAAGCTGGTTGCCATTAGAGGGCGATTAATGCAGGAAGCTGTTCCTGTCGGTGTCGGTGCAATGGCGGCTATTTTAGGTCTGGAAGATCATGAAGTCGTTAAAGTGTGTAATGAGGCAGCTGAAAAGGAGATAGTGTCTGCTGTCAATTTTAATTCCCCTGGACAGGTAGTCATTGCCGGTAACGTGGCTGCGGTCGAAAGAGCGATGGTTATCGCTAAAGCCAGAGGAGCTAAACGCACGTTATTATTACCCGTCAGTGTACCGTCACATTGTGCATTAATGCAGTCTGCTGCCGAAAAATTGGATGAATATTTACAGAATACCGTCATCAATATGCCAAAAATGACGCTGATTCATAATGTTGATGTCGCTTCACACAGTGCGCCTGAAGTTATTCGCAACGCATTAAAAGAACAATTACACAGACCCGTACACTGGGCAGATAGTATTAAATTTATGCACGACCAAGGCGTTACTCGCTTTGTTGAGTGTGGACCGGGTAAGGTCTTAATCGGACTCAATAAACGCATTGCCAAGGATGCGGCGCATTACAGTATTTATAACCCAGAAACCTTGAATGAGGCATTGGAGAACATTCATGACTAAACAAATCGCTTTAGTAACAGGTGCCAGTCGAGGTATTGGCAGAGCGATCGCTGAACGCTTAGCCGCCGATGGTTTTTTTGTCGTAGGAACAGCAACAACTGACAGTGGTGCAGCCGCAATTAGCACTTTCTTAGCTGAAAATGGCGTAGGCAAGACATTGAATGTCGCCAGTGCTGAATCGATTGCTGAGTTTATCAAAGCAGTCAATGATGAAATCGGTGTTCCATCGGTACTGGTTAATAATGCCGGTATTACGCGTGATAATTTACTCATGCGTATGAAAGATGAAGAATGGGACGATATTATCAATACCAATTTAACATCAGTGTTTCGCATGAGCAAAGCGGTATTGCGTGGCATGATGAAAGCCAAAACAGGGCGTATTATTAATATTTCCTCCGTCGTTGGCAGTACAGGTAATGCAGGACAAGCCAATTACGCGGCAGCAAAAGCAGGTATGCTAGGCTTCGCTAAATCGCTGGCGAAAGAAGTCGGTTCGCGCAATATTACCGTTAATACGGTGGCTCCTGGTTTTATTGATACCGTAAAGAAATTGCCCATACCGTTTCCTTCTTAGCGTCTGAAGGAGCGGGCTATATTACCGGCGAAACCATTCATGTCAATGGCGGCATGTTTATGGCTTAATATTGTGATATTGCCAAAATATCAAGTATAATTCACCCCGCCGTCTGGAGTTTCCAGAAACGGGATTTCTAGTAAAAACCAATAACAATACTATTGTAAGCTAGGTTTACAAGCTTACAGGTTGAGGATAATAATTATGAGTAACATTGAAGAACGAGTAAAAAAGATTGTTGCAGAGCAATTGGGCGTTAAAGAAGCAATCGCAAATGATGCTTCATTCGTGGATGACCTTGGTGCTGATTCTCTGGATACAGTTGAACTCGTTATGGCTCTCGAAGAAGAATTTGAATGTGAAATTCCAGACGAAGATGCTGAAAAAATTACAACAGTTCAGCAAGCTATTGATTATGTAGAAAAAAACAATAATTAATACTGACAATTAGTGGATGAACACTTGTTCATCCACTAAGTATAACCATCCCCTATTCCTCCCTTCACTTTTCTTACGGTACATCACATTGAGCAAACGTCGAGTTGTAATAACTGGATTAGGCGCAGTCACGCCTTTAGCTAATACAGTCGCAGAGACTTGGACGGGTATTATTAACGGCAAAAGTGGTATTAGCCCCATTGATTCTTTTGACATTGCTCCTTTTGCAACCACTTTTGGTGGAGTCATTCGAAATTTTGACGTGACGCAATATATCGCTGAAAAAGATGCAAAACGTATGGACGGTTTTGTCCATTACGGTATTGCAGCAGGTTGTCAAGCATTTGAAGATTCGGGCTTAGAAGTGACCGAAGCCAATGCTGAACGCATCGGTGTTGCCATTGGTTCAGGCATTGGCGGTATTACAGGCATAGAAGAATGTTATGCCACTTACGAAAAAAGCGGCCCGCGCCGTATTTCACCTTTCTTTGTGCCGGGTAATATCATTAATATGATTTCGGGCAATTTATCCATTAAATATGGTTTGAAAGGTCCTAATTTTGCCATCGTTACTGCCTGTGCAACGGGCACACACAACATCGGTGATGCTGCTCGCTTAATACAATATGGCGATGCAGATGTAATGATTGCAGGTGGTGCAGAACGTTGCACCAGTTCACCAACCGCGATGGGTGGTTTTGCTTCTGCAAAAGCCTTATCACGTCGTAATGATGATCCACAAGCCGCAAGTCGTCCGTGGGATAAAGACCGTGATGGTTTTGTTCTCAGTGATGGTGCGGGTGTTGTGGTTCTTGAAGAATTGGAACATGCCCTCGCGCGTGGTGCAAAAATTTACGCTGAATTAGTTGGTTTCGGTATGAGCGGCGATGCTTATCACATTACTACACCGTCCGAAGGTGGCGAAGGCGCGGCACGTTGTATGCGTAACGCCATGCGTGATGCAGGTTTGAATGCGGATGCAATTGATTATATCAATGCGCACGGCACATCAACCCCCGCCGGTGACATAGGCGAAACTCATGCTATGAAAGCCGCTTTAGGCGATCACGCCTATAAAGTCGCTATCAGCTCAACAAAATCCATGATTGGACACATGTTAGGTGCAGCAGGTGGTATTGAAGCGGTATTAACGGCTTTAGCCATTAAAAACCAAATCGCCCCCGCTACCATTAACTTAGATAATCAAGACCCCGAATGCGATTTGGATTACATACCCAATATCGCAAGAGATATGAAAATCGATGTTGCTATGTCCAACTCCTTTGGTTTTGGTGGTACAAATGGCACATTAATATTTAAACGCTATTCGTAGGATACGCATTGCGTAGCCTACTTTGTCATGATGCTGGTCAATGGTAAATACCAAACGCATATTGAAGTAACAGACCGTGGTTTTCAATACGGTGATGGTTTGTTTGAAACCATTACCGTTCATGACGGAAAAGCGGTTTTTTTAATTCAACATTTAGACCGATTAACTACCGC
>NQJH01000358.1 GCA_002256685.1 Methylococcaceae bacterium NSP1-2
ATCGTTCCAACGCTCTGCGTTGGAATGCCTCAGTTGACGCTCCAGCGTCTTCATGGTCACGCAACGCTGGAGCGTTGCAGGATGAATTTCCACGCTGGAGCGGTGGGAACTATAAAATGTACTTATTCACGCCGCCAGCTAGTTGTACCATCAGGCGCATCTTCTAAAATAATGCCGCTGGCTTTTAAGTCGTTGCGAATTTTATCGGCAGTTGCCCAGTCTTTGGCTTTTTTAGCGTCTATTCGGGCTTGGATTTGTGCTTCTATATCGCTATCGTCGCCCGATTCACCTTTTAAAAATAGCTCAGGATCATTCTGCAATAAGCCCAGCAAGCTAGCCAATTGTTTTAAACTAGCCGCTAAACTCGCTACGTTTTCGGCTTCGCTTTCTTTGGCTTTATTGAGTTCTCTTGCTAAATCAAACAGCACTGCTACAGCAACGGGGGTATTAAAATCATCATCCATTGCCTGTTCAAAACGGGCTTTATAATCAGCATCAACGGGGGTTTCTTCTAACACATCAACACCGCGTAATGCGGTATATAAACGCGTTAATGCAGAAAACGCCTCATTCAATGATTCATCAGAATAATTCAATGGGCTACGGTAATGACTGGATAAAATAAAGAAGCGAATAATTTCAGGGCGGTATTGTTTTAATACTTCACGGACGGTGAAAAAATTACCCAAGGATTTGGACATTTTTTCATTATCGACGCGCACAAAACCATTGTGCATCCACAGATTAACAAATTTTTCGCCAGTCGCGCCTTCGGATTGGGCGATTTCATTTTCATGGTGCGGAAATTGTAAATCCATGCCGCCGCCGTGTATATCGAATGAATTACCCAAGCAACAAGTGGACATTGCCGAACATTCAATATGCCAACCCGGACGACCTAAACCCCACGGTGATTGCCACGCGGGTTCATTGGCTTTTGCCATTTTCCACAGCACAAAATCCAGCGGATTATTTTTGGCGTGGTCAACATCGACTCGTTCACCTGCTTGTAAATCAGCCAGATTTTTGCCTGATAACTGCCCGTAATTTTTAAACTTATTCACGGCGTAAAACACATCACCATTACTACCGACGTAAGCCAAACCGTTGGTAATCAGGGTTTCAATCATGGCGATAATGTCGGGGATTGATTGCGTGGCACGCGGTTCAATATCAACGGGTAATACCGATAACGCTTGTTCGTCTTCGTGCATCGCAGTGATGAAACGCTCGGTTAAGGCGTGAAAATCTTCGCCGTTTTCGAGTGCGCGTTGAATGATTTTGTCGTCAATGTCGGTAATATTACGAACGTAGGTTAAGTCATAACCTAAATAGCGAAAATACCGCGCCACGGTATCAAACACCACCATCACCCGCGCATGACCAATATGACAATAATCATAAACGGTCATGCCACAGACATACATGCCGACTTTACCGGCAACACGCGGCTGGAAGAGTTCTTTTTTTCGAGTTAGGGTGTTGTATATTTTTAACATGATTTTATGTAGAAGGGGGCAGTTTCTCTGGTAGTGCGTCAAACCTGTGTCTTTAAATGGAACTGCGTATAGTTCGGAGTCCAAGGCATGACTTGGACTGATTAAAAACGTCCAAAACGTGTTTTGGACTCCTAAAATTACAGATTTGACTATCGCACCTTAATTTTCGTGCCTTTCGTGCTTTTCGTGGACAATTAAGTTAAGAATCATCCACTTCATTAGCCAGTGCAATTAACGGTTGCAACAGCTCGGCGAGTTGCTCAGCACACTCAGCGCGTACCGTGGCATGAGCGACTTTACGACCTTTGCGCGGTTCTTTGTCATAAAGATGCAAGTGCGTGTGTGGCAATGCCAATAAATCTTTAGTATCAGGCAGTCCACCAATAAAATTAACCATTGCCGATGCACCGACCAAACCTGTCGCACCTAAAGGCAAGCCGGCAATAGCCCGCAAGTGATTTTCAAATTGGCTAGTTTCCGCGCCTTCAATGGTCCAATGCCCTGAATTATGCACGCGAGGCGCGAATTCATTGACGATTAATTCACCGTTGATTTCAAATAATTCCAACGCCAGTACGCCAACATAATCTAATGCTTCCAATAAGCGGGTGGCGTAATTTTCAGCGGCTG
>NQJH01000359.1 GCA_002256685.1 Methylococcaceae bacterium NSP1-2
CATCTATAAAAAATCGTTGCATAAAGAAGAAAAGTTTTTGGCTTTGGGCTTAAAAGCTTTGTTACGCCGCGAAGCAGGTATGGTTAAGTTTTGCGCGGATTATTCATTAATTTAAGCTAGTTTGTTGCGTGATTGTTAGCTATTGTTGCTGAAAGTACCATTTTTATAAGCCATAAAATGACAAAATTTACGAGTTAATGATAACATTAGCGGCTGTTTTTGTTCAATTTATACTATATAGAAGAGTGAGGGGGATATTTTGGTACGGTTTTTATTTATTGCGTTATCACTGTTGCTAGTGCCTAGTTTGGCATCGGCGGCAGAATTTCATAATTTGGGATTAACGGGGACTGAACGCGGCATTTATAGTGTTCTAATTTTTATCATCGCCTATGGCTTTGTGATGGCGGAAGAATTTACCCATTTGCGTAAATCTAAGCCAGTCATACTTGCCGCAGGTATTATTTGGGGACACGCCGCTATTTTGGCATCTCAAGCAGGCGTTGCTCCTGAAGAAATGCACAAAGTGTTTGAACACAACTTAACTGAGTACGCTGAGTTAATGTTGTTCTTATTAGTTGCCATGACGTACATCAACTCAATGGCAGAACGTAATGTGTTTGAAGCCTTGCGTTCATGGTTAGTCAGACGGCAGTTTGGCTATCGTAAATTATTTTTGATTACTGGCATCATTACGTTCTTCTTATCAGCGGTTGCCGATAACTTAACCGCTGCTTTATTAGTCGGTGCGGTGGTTATGGCGGTCGGTGCTGATAATCCAAAATTTGTCAGTATTGGCTTTGTCAACTTAGTGGTTGCTGCTAATGCGGGTGGTGCATTCTGTCCGTTTGGTGACATTACGACCTTGATGGTTTGGCAAGCAGGTTATGCTGAATTCTTCGACTTCTTCAAACTATTTATTCCTTCACTGGTCAACTACGCTGTACCAGCGGCAGTGATGTATTTTGCTGTACCCAATGAACAACCGCTAGCTTCTGATGAAGAAGCTGTACAGTTAAAGGAAGGTGCGCTAGTTATTTGTGGACTGTTTTTATTGACTATTTGTACGGCTGTTAGCTTTAAACAAATCCTACATTTGCCACCGTTTATGGGCATGATGACAGGTTTGTCAGTATTAATGCTCTATGGTTACAGTATCAAAAAAAGATTCACTGTTGAAGGTGAAGAAGGCTTTGATATTTTCAATAAAGTCCGTCATGCAGAATGGGATACACTGTTATTCTTCTTCGGTGTCGTATTTGCTGTTGGCGGTTTAGGTTATATCGGTTATTTGGAACTGTTATCTGCGGGTATGTATGACGGCTTAGGTCCAACCACAGCCAACATTTTAGTCGGTATCATTTCAGCGATTGTTGATAATATTCCTGTGATGTTCGCGGTATTAAACATGAACGTAGACATGGATTTATATCAATGGCTATTAGTAACTCTAACAGCAGGCGTAGGCGGATCATTACTGTCAGTCGGTTCTGCGGCAGGGGTTGCTTTAATGGGTCAATCTAATCACAAATACACCTTTTTCAGTCATTTAAAATGGACTCCAGCGATTGCAGCTGGTTATGCCGCTAGTATTTTCGTGCATTATTTGATTAACGGTTAAGCGTGGTTTGTTATATCGCACAGTCTGTGCGGTGTGGCTAACAAAAAGGTCGATAACCACCTTGGTGGTATCGACCTTTTTTATTGGGCATTATCTAATGATTTATCACGTGGAGGGCTTATCCTCAGAACCAGATACAATCACGCCTAATGTGCAGTTGGCATGAACATTGAGGGCAGTGATAATCGGATCAATGACGGGGTCAATGGCAACCAGTAGAATAATGGCCACGCCTGAGGGTAAACCGAGCGGGTCTAGGGTCATGGCAATCATGCTTAAACCCACTATGCTAGGTGTACTGGCTGACGCTAATCCTGCCAATATTGAACCGACAAAAATAATCGCTATTTGATTAAAACCCAGCTCCAGACCATAAATTTGCGCGATAAACAGGCTAGAAATAGCAAATTGCAACACGGAAGCAGGGGGGTTAATAGTCATGCCCAGCGGAATGACTAAATCACAGATATTTTTATCGGCTTTTAAATTATTTTTTAACGCATTTAAACCACATCATTAAGCTATAGGCTATTAATGAGAATATACAGGCAATATAAATAAATATAATTAGTTTGGCAGTTGCCCAGACAATTTCAAAGCCTACTTTGGCAATTTCATCGGCAAATAAGCACAATAATCCAAACGGTAAAAAATACATCATCCAACCAATAATGGCTAAAAAGCCATCATAAAAGC
>NQJH01000124.1 GCA_002256685.1 Methylococcaceae bacterium NSP1-2
GCACTTTGAGTTTCTAGCAATTGATTTTTCAGCAAGGTTTCTTCTTGTTGAGCGCGTAATTCTTCTTGGCTGGATTTCAATTCTTCATTTTGCGATTTCATTTCCTCCGATTGACTACGCAATTCTTCAGCGATAGCCTGCATTTCAGCATTACTGTGTAACAAAGATTCTTGCTGTTCGAGCATTTTTTGTTCAGCGCGTTTTTTGTCAGTAATATCACGCGCCGCCGCAAAAATACCTGCCACTTTTCCGTCACTATCGCGGTAAACACTGGCGTTATACAACACGTCAGTAATTTTACCGTCATGATGACGAATGGCTAAGGGGTAATCCATCACAAAACCTTGGAAAAAAACGCGCTGATAACCGATACGCGCCTTATCGGGTTCAGTAAAATAATCACAAAAATCACTGCCTATCAATTGGTCACGGACGACACCTGTCACTTTTTCGGTTGCCGCGTTGACATCCATGATTTTACCATCGACACCAATGGTAACTAACGGGTCGAGACTGGCTTCAATTAAACTGCGGGCATAACCTGCGCTGGCGCGTAGCTCGGCAGCTTGCTGACTGGTTTCTGCCAATAACAGGGAATTATGTTCAGCCGCTTGTAAATTGGCAAAATGTAAGCCTAAGGCAGCAGAGGCAGCGTTGAGAAACAGATGGTGTTTGGGTTGCAATGAGGTAGTCACGGCTAATTCCACGACCGCTAACACTTCTTTTTTATGAGCGATAGGATAAATGATTAATTCATGCGGGGAAAATTCGGCTAAGCCGGTGCTGATAATGGTTAAACCCGCAGGCACAGGCGACAGTATCACTGCTTGATTACTTTTTGCACACTGCCCTAATAAACCTACGCCCAGTTCAAAACTGGTTTCAGCTTGATTACTACGCGCTAAGCCGTGGGTACTGACGCGCTGATAACGCCCGTTTTCCAGTAAATAAACCGCACCAACTGGCACATCTAACAAATCACATAATAAATGTAAAACCTGTTCTGCCGCCTTGTTGACTGAACTTTCCGTTGAGACCACACTGGTCAATTGGGTGATATTTTCACTGAGCCAATGCTCTTGTTCAATTTGCTGCACGATGGTGTGAAAGGTTTCTGCTGCTTTGGCAATCGCACCAATTTCGTCGGTACGGTGTAATTCGGGTACGCAGATTCGTTCGCCATTCGCTAAACGTGTTAGCGCGTCAGTAATACGAATCAAAGGGCGCGTTATCGTGCGTCCACCCCATACCCCTAAGCCAACAGCAAGCAAAATCAAACCTGCCGTGGCAAATAATAAGACGCGCTGGATATTATGGTATTCGCGTAATATTTCAGCGTGTTCAATTTTAGCAAAAATCCCCCAAAGTACCTTGTCGCCTAGCGCGTTAGGAAAGGGGATAAATGGTTTGACACTCGCTATAATTTCAATGCCACGATAATCGGATGCGATTAGCGTAGCGGTTTTGCCTGCCAACACGGTTTCTGAGGGTTTAGTTTTAATCTGTCTTTTCAAGATGGTACTTTCCTTGCTAAAACGAGAATCAGTCAGCATCCAACCGTCTTTACCTACCACAATGACCTCGCCCGTTTCACCCATACCTGTTTTATCTGTCATCAGATCGCTCATCTTGGCAACCGGCAATTGAATCGCTATCACACCCAAAAATGTTTGTTTTTCTTCATCGAATACGGGCATGGCAATAAAACTAGCCGCCTGCATTTTATCAGGCGCGTACTGTGAATAATCCGCGAAACTGAGTTGATCAGGAATAGCATCCTTTAGTAAAGGCGTAACCGCCTTTGCTAATCCTGAATTTCGCCAAGGACCTGTGCGTAAATTGGTCGCAAAATCGGCGGCTTTTTTTAGACTGAAGACGACGTTACCTTGGGTATCAATCAGAAACAGATCTTCCCAATCATAAGCATTATTGCGACGAGAAAAATAGGGCAGAGCAACACGGTGTATTTTATCGTAAGCCTCAATTGAAACTCGCGTTTGCGTTTGCACACTTTGGTAGTCGTGTCCTGCTACTAGGTAATTTTGCTGTAACAGCACTTGGGCATGGTCGCCCAACGCATTAAATTCTGTACTGAATTTCTCTAACAAATTAACGGTAGTTGGTGCAACCGCCAAAATACTTATTTGCGCCTGTAGCGACTCTACCCAACGATTCAGCGCACTCCATCTGGCTTCTAAGACAGTAGATAATTTTTCCTTTGCGGCTGTTTCCAAGGCATTTTGTGTCAAATACGAGGTAATGAGCAAGGCAATGAGCATCGTAAACGTGGTCTTGGATAGCATTAACAACAACAATCGAACTTGAATTTTCACGCGCTTACCTCTTTTAAATACAGTTGCAAAAACGGCATAACTATAGTCGATGTGGGCTTGTGCATTATAAAAATGCACAAATCTTTACATAAAGCAAATTCAACTGATACACCGTCATCATACTGAATCTGTTGATGTGCAATATACACTATATAATCTTCATTAAAGTCCAGTATTATTGGGAAATTAACGGCATTATTGTCTATTTGCAAATAACAATCATTTTTATCTTCATACCCATTTAGGTTATAATTTTATGCTAAAAATTATGACTAAATGAGGGTGTTAAATAAAAATGTTCAATAAAACGTTAATATCAGGTGGAATACTGACAGCATTAATTACCTTAAGCGCATCAGCTAATGCCTTAGAAAAACCACAGACTATGGAAGATATGTGGAAAATTATTCAAGCTCAACAAAAACAAATTGATGAACTTAGGTCTGAGAAGCAAGTAGCGACGGCGGCACCCACACCTGCACCTATACCCGTTAATAAAGCACCTACCGAAGAAGTAAAAAAATTAGAGCATAAAACCGATGTATTAAGTCAGGAAGTTGAAAAATTACGCACCAATTTAGCCATTCCTGAAGAAGCGCAATACAAAAGTGCTTATGGTTTAGGTCCTGCGGCATCGAAGGTTTATCAGGTAGGAAAAGGGCTTTCTATCGGCGGTTATGGCGAAGCTAATTATCAAGCCATCGTAAATGATGAAACTGCCCAAAAAAATGGCGACAATGCTAATTTGCATAACAATACCGATTTTGAACGTTTGGTGCTGTACGCGGGTTATAAATTCACTGACAGCATTTTATTTAACAGTGAAATTGAATTTGAGCATGGTTCAACGGATAAAGGCGGTAGCGTCTCAGTAGAATTTGCCGCCTTAGACTTTTTCTTCGATCCAATGATTAATGCGCGTGCGGGTATGGTGTTATTGCCTATGGGCTTTATTAACCCCATTCATGAACCGCCGTTTTATTTTGGTAACAATCGCCCAGAAGTGGAACGCCGCATTATTCCAACAACATGGCGTGATATAGGTGTCGGTATCTTTGGTGAATTAGCCCCTAACCTAACCTATACCGCTTATGGTGTTAATAGCTTGAATGCGGCTAATTTTGATAGCAATGGCATACGCGGTGGCAGACAACAAGGTAGTCAAGCCAGAGCTGAAGATTTAGCCTTTGTTGGTCGTTTGGATTACGCACCAGACTTTTTAGCTGGGTTATCGTTTGGTGGTTCAGCTTATTTAGGTAACACAGGACAAAATCAAACGTTTGCAGGTCAACGTGCGGATGCGTTTACCCAGTTATATGAAGGTCATATCCAGTTAAAATATCGCGGCTTAGAATTCCGTACCTTAGGTTCTTTCGGTCATATAGATGATGCGGGTCTGTTGAGTAAAGCCAAAAACCAAACCATTGGCTCATCAAATTACGGCTGGTACACTGAAGTTGGCTATGACATATTGCCGCTATTTACTGAAAACACCGCACAATATTTAGCACCGTTTTTCCGCTATGAACATTTCGATACCATTGGCAATGCCCCTGATGGTTATAAGGATGATCTAACCAAAGATCAACAAATTTACCAAGTGGGCTTGCAATACAAACCAATTCCTAATGTCGTTATTAAAGCGGATTACCGTAATTTCACTGCCAAAAAAGGCACAGTACCCGATGACTTTAATCTAGGTTTCGGTTTTATTTTCTAGTACTAAGGCATTTATTCATTGATGTAGTATGATATAAAAATCCGCTACTCGCGTACCATCAAGCCGCCAGTCAGACATTCTCATGTCTGACTGGCGGCTGTGTTATAAGTCAACCTCATAACGTATATCGACAAAATCAACGAATAGGCACTATGAAACTCCTTAAATTTATGCTGCTTTTAGGGCTACTAACCGCCGTAAGCTCCAGTTTTGCCACCGTTTTTTACAGTAAAAATGAAGCGATGGAATTGGCGTTTGGTAAAGGCACACCTGTAGAGCAGTTAGCATTATTCCCTGACGAACAACAAATGGCTCAAATACAACAACTTGCCAAAGTTAAATTAGAGTCAGGTTTATTTACTTTCTATGTCGGCAAAAACCAAGACAAAATACTCGGTTATGCGGCAATTGAAACCAGCACCGTCAGAACCAAACCAGAAACCTTGATGATAGTGCTAACGCCTGAAGGTGATTTGCGCAACGTCTACACCCTCGCTTTTCATGAACCACCTGAGTATATGCCACCTGAACGCTGGTTTGAACAACTCTACAAACGTCCGTTAGCCGATATGGATTTTAACAAAGGCGTGGATGGCATATCAGGCGCAACCCTTAGCACCCGTGCTAGTATCGATAGTATTCGCAAAGTGATGGCAATCTATCAAGTGTTAGTAAAAAAACCAGAGTAAAACTATGCGTTATTTTGTAACAGGTGAACAACAGCGTAAATCGTTGTTAAACGCCTTAATATTAATGTTCCTAGGGTATATTGCATTGTTGTGGGTCAGTAATGGTATGATGTATTTTCATCACATGAACTTAACGCCTAGCTCAGTTATTGCCTATTACCTCGGTTCTGAAGAACAATTCACACCGCCGCGTAGTTACCAAGGTATGTTAGAAGTCTCGCATTTTCATCTGTTTTCGATGGGCATGTTAATAGTTACGCTCACGCATTTAATGCTGATGACTGAATTTTCGATGCGTCTGAAAATCTGGTTAAGCGGTTTAACCTACATTTCTGCTTTAGCCGATGAAGCCGCTGGCTGGTTAGTACGATTT
Organism: Methylococcaceae bacterium NSP1-2; assembly: GCA_002256685.1. Lineage (GTDB taxonomy): Bacteria > Pseudomonadota > Gammaproteobacteria > Methylococcales > Methylomonadaceae > UBA4132. Next base: position 5,116 of record NQJH01000124.1, read on the forward strand.
GCCCATCCCTTGTTCGCTTATTTTAAAATTGCCGCTTTTTTAGTACTGGAGCTTTGCTTGCTTGCCTTATTAATGGTGGTCATTTTTTCCTTGATACGCGCTCGCGCTCAGCTACGGAAAATGGATGTAGCGTAACGTTAGGTTATAAACATATATCACTTCCACGCTGGCGCGTAGAAATAAATCAAACATCGCTCCAGCGAGGCAAGACGCTAAAACGTCTCTGACTACATTTCTACGCAGAGCGAGGGAACGATATGAATCACTATGGAGATTATAATATAATGAGAATTCTGTTATTCGGTAAAGGTGGTCAAGTTGGCTGGGAGTTACAACGTAGCCTCGCACCATTAGGTGAATTGATTGCCTTGGATACTAGTAGCACAGACTACTGTGGCGATTTTAATAATCTTGAAGGTATCGCTAAAACCATTCGCGCCATTGCTCCCGATGTCATTGTTAATGCCGCGGCGCATACTGCTGTTGATAAAGCCGAAAGTGAACCTGAACTTGCGCGTACCATCAACGCCCTAGCCCCCGCTATCTTGGCTCAAGAAGCGAAACAGATTAACGCATGGCTGGTACATTATTCCACTGACTATGTGTTTGATGGCAGTGGAGAGCTGCCGTGGTTAGAAACCAATGCCACTGCACCATTGAGTGTTTATGGGGCA
>NQJH01000360.1 GCA_002256685.1 Methylococcaceae bacterium NSP1-2
CCGAGTATTGAGGGTGGATGAAGACTCCTATCTGTCAGAAGATTGCCGAAGGAGGTTGCAGCAATTTCAACACCGCTAAGGTCCACGCCATCGTCATTGGTAAATACTGTATAAAAGCGATCGGGTTGGCCGGGATCGTACAAATCGGAGAACCCTACGAACACAACCTTGCCGGTAAGATCCGGTATTTTGGTTCCGGAATCGGCCTTTTGGTTGCCGGCAGCAAGATGGTAAGGAATCGTAGTAATACTGCCCGGCGGCCCATAAAAATTAAGGTAACGTTGATCATCACCCTCGTAAAGCCCCAAGAGGGCCTGAACGCGAGGGCGGTCCTGGGAAGGTATGTCCAGATTGTTTTCATTGGCAAGCATTTCTCTGAGGATTTCGCCCAGCTCCGGGTTTTTACTGAAAATCATGCGCAATTTACGCATGAAGGCAAGCATTTCCGGAGCCCGCGCAGTTTCGGCAGGCGATGGTGGAGCTGACACCCCTGCTTTTTCCAGGAGGCGCGCGAAGTGGGGATAAATAGGCATAAGGTGCACTTGTAAAGCAGTTGCAGGCATGGTCGGGGCGCCGACGCTTTGCTTGAAAGCCCAGAATTGATGGACCGCGACCTGGACTTTCGGCAATGGAAACGGACCGAGACCCTTGGCTGCCGTAGCCAAGACAGGAATCGGCAATGCCAATTGTTCTACCCAGACTGAACCCGTCTGTTTACCCGACGAATTCATAAGCCGTTGTCGTTTGCCATCCAGCTTTTCGACAAGGATCACTCGGCCGGAATCGGCCACGGCCTTGCCGAAAGCCGCATCGTCCTCTGCTTGCTTGGGTAACTGGAAATCAATATCAAAGACAATGACTGAAGCGCCCTGCCGGGTCAGGTTTTCAATCAGCCGGCCGTGCACTGAGCGGGGCCACTCCCGTGGCAACTTCGAAAGTCCGAGATGACTTCCTGTTTGATCGTCGATCGCCACCACGACTACATCCTCGGGAGCCTGGATAGGTCCTCGGAGCTTGAACAACCAGGTCAATCCGACGCTTTGTTCGAAACTCGCGCCGAGGGGAGTCAGACTAAGCAGAACTCCCACCGCCGCAGTGACGGTGCCGGCAATCAATCCTTTTATCCAACGTTGCATAGAATATCCAGGGAAGTAGAATAATTACAAAATCGCACTTCGTCCGAAGGTCGAAGACGATTGTTTTACCTCGAGTTTTCGTCCCCAGGTATCCAGGAGCTTAATCGCTCTCATACAATTCCATCAAGATATCTGGCTGAGGTCAACAATCGCTCAATATTACGCCTCGCGGACTTTTCGTAACAGTCGAAGAAAAAATCAGTGTAGAAAATACGGGGCCGGTCAAGCAACATTCTCAAAAATTTCGCATGAGCATGGTAGTAGATCGCATCCGGAACATGAGTCTGCTCTTTGCGGACATTATGCGTATCCCGCATAAAATCGGACCACTGCTGGCCGAAACTGGACAGATCGATATCCACCATGTAGGACTCGTCGCCTTTATCGGGCGTCTGCCTGTGCATAGTGGTGAGAATGAAGCCGGTTACTTTATCAACGAGCTTTGGGGAAAACCATGCTCTACCCCAATGGCAAAAGAGGTTGGCGCTAAGTTGTTCGTTATCCACGCCACCGGGTACATACACGGCATCATGGAACCAGAGCGCCAATTCCACAGCATCCGGAATCTCCATCCGGGCAGCGGCTCGATCGAATTCCCGGAGGCAGTGTTTCAAGTGGGTCCAATCATGGTAGTACCGGCCGGGCTCACAGTAGTGCCTGGCCAAGTTATCGTAAACAGGGTTCACATTCATCTTCACCTCCGGCGGCAAAGAGCGCATCCAAAGCGCCCGAAAACGGTCGCTTAGCGCTGTATACGAAGCTTCATCGACCATCATATTCTTGGCTCAGGAAAAGTCAGGGTACTGAATTCTAATGCAAAGTATATGCCAAGGTCCAATATCATATGTTTCGACCTGGGCCATCATTTTGGAAGAAGTATTATCCAATAGCACTATAGGGGTCTTATGCACCAATTTTCAAATTGGCGGGCATCGACTCTGCCGTGCCATTGCATGCTCCTCCGCATGAAGCCTGAGAATACCTTCGGCTAATAACTTAACCTTCATTATGAATGTGGCATTTTATTTGCAAGTATTTTATAAGTAAATTTTGAGACGAACCGTCATTATTCTATGGTAGTTGACGAAATAGACATAACCCTGTTAAATCGACCTTGGTTTTGAGTCGATTTTCATGTCTCTCCTTACCGTAATAACGAAGCAGGCAGATTACAAAACTCGTTAGCCGAAGAGCTACGGCAGTGGTAAGCCTAAAGAACTCACTTGTATAATCGGAATGAAAAATATGAATACGCCGTTTCTACGTTGGGCCTCACTAGGGTTAGTCTATGCCATCCTGATTGAAAGCGCGGCAGCTGCCGAAACTTGCCAAAACGTCGTCGGCAAGTTCATTTCGATCGAGGGAGCTATCGAGCTCGAACACACTGACCAGGGCCAGAGGCAACCGGCCACTCTCGAATCCACTCTCTGTCAGGATGACCTGATCTACGTTGGGGAAAACAGCCGCGCAACCGTAGGCCTGATCAACGAAGTTGTTCTGCGACTCGACCAGAACACGACTATGCGGCTTGTCGATGTGGCCTCGCAACCCGAAAAGCGCTCATTGCTGGAACTGGTTGTCGGTGCTTTCAAGTCCTTCAGCCGCCCCCCTCGGA
>NQJH01000361.1 GCA_002256685.1 Methylococcaceae bacterium NSP1-2
TTCTTTTTTATCGCCCCACGCTGTGCCGTAAATGCGTTGTAGCATTTCATTTTTAGCATCGCCGCGCCAATACGCACCTGCGATTTTCATCAGTTTGAACGCGCCTAGTTTACCTGTACTCGGCACATGAGGTCCGCGACATAAATCAGTAAAATCGCCTTGTTCGTATAACGATAAATCTTGATCGGCAGGAATTGATTCAATAATTTCAGCTTTGTAAGCTTCGCCTAAGCCTTTAAAGAACGCAACAGCGGCATCTCTGGATAATACAGAACGATGAATCGCAATATCCTGTGCGACTAATTCCTGCATTTTCTTTTCAATGACGATTAAATCATCAGGTGTGAATGGTCTGGAATAAGCAAAATCGTAGAAAAATCCGTTTTCAATCACAGGACCAATAGTGACTTGTGCGTCTGGGAAAGTCTGTTTAACCGCTTGGGCTAATAAATGCGCAGTAGAATGGCGGATAACATCAACGCCGTCTGCGTCTTTGGCAGTAATAATTTGTAGTGTAGCGTCTTGTTCAATCAATGTGCTGGCATCTACCAATACACCATTGACTTTACCCGCCAGCGTTGCCTTGGCTAATCCCGTCCCTATAGATTTTGCAACATCTAACACAGTGACTGCGTGGTCAAATTCGCGTAAAGAACCGTCTGGGAGCGTAATTACAGGCATGAGAATAAACTTTTTGGTTGCTACAATGAAAAAAGCACCGCCAGAGCAGTGCTTTATATATTCTGGTAGGCACGAGTGGACTCGAACCACCGACCCCCACCATGTCAAGGTGGTGCTCTAACCAACTGAGCTACGCGCCTGAAGTATTAACTTCAAGCCGTGCATTATACCAATAGATTTTGGTTATGCAAGCTATAAAACTATTTCTGTCAGGGTAAGCGCATATACATCCAGAACAACATATTTTAAATATCAATGCGTTATGATTTTTCTTTTTGGGATTTTAAAATTTGAAGTTTTCGTATTCCGTCGCTTGTATGGATACGGGGAATTGTTGTGCAAACTCTCTCGCTGTGTACCTGTATCAGCAATAAACATTAGCTAAAATCAAACTTGAACTTTACGAACAAACCGTATAATATTGAATCGATACTATCTGGAGTTAATAATAATGAAAACAACTAAAAGACTGCTATGCACTGCCCTTCTTGCCACGCTTGCTAGTACCGTACAAGCGGCAGAATCGGATGATTCCCAAAAAATGCACCAACTGTTTGAAGACAACTGCGCTAGTTGTCATGGTTCAGATCACGGTGGTTATATCGCCCCCGCGTTAAATTCAGAAACCCTAAAAGGGCGTAGTCCTACCGCGTTACGCAGTTTGATTATGACTGGCAGTTTTGACACCCTGATGCCGCCGTTCTTTGGCAAGTTATCCGATGATGAGATTCGTGGCTTAGTCAAACATCTAAAAGATACGCCCAAATTACCTAACCCTGCGTGGTCAATGGATGATATTAAAAAATCCATTAAAGTTTATGTCAAAGACGAAAGCACCTTACCCGCTAAACCCACTTATGAAATCGACAGCATGGACAATGTTATCGGCGTGGCAGCGCGTGGTAAATACGGACGTGGTTCAGGATCAAAAGCGGTATTTATTAATAGCCTGACGCATAAAGTCATCGGTGAAATTCCCACCGGCACAGCCGCACATATCATTGAATACAATCCTGCTAATCCACGCTGGGCGTATGTTAAAACCGATACCGCTGAAATTTTTAAAGTCGATTTGTATTCCATGCAGGTGGTGCGTAGCGTTAAAACGGGCTTAAACGGTCCTGGTATCGGCGTATCAAGAGATGGCAAATACATCATGGCTGGCTCATTCGTGCCGCATAACGCCGTGATACTCGATGCTGATACCTTAGAACCACTGAAAACCTTTGAATTAGAAGGCGTTGATCCTGACGGCAAAATGGTCAGTTCTGATTCGGGCATGATTATTGGCACACCGTTTGCGGATATTTTTGCAATTGCGTTAGAAAATGCAGGACAAGTCTGGATAGTGGATTTAAAAGACGATTTCCCTGTCACTAAAATTGAAAATGTCGGTCGCCATTTACACGATGCCTTCTTAACACACGGCGGACAAAAACTCAT
>NQJH01000362.1 GCA_002256685.1 Methylococcaceae bacterium NSP1-2
CGCAGCGCATTTTGATAGTCTTGGGCTTGGCGATTACTACGCACTAAGATAGCAATGTCTTTCGGCTGTACCCGCTGATTCTTCGGTTGTAATCGGTAATCGTTAGTCAGTAATTCCACAATTTCATTACACACTGTCACACGAATTTCTTGCTCTGCGGCTGGTTTTTTCCAATAACCTTTTTCTGGGTCAGAAAGTTGCCATAACACCAGCGGCGCGAGAACATCGGAGTCCAAACCTAGGTTTGAATTTCTGAGTTCACCATCACTTACTGATTTAGCGGGTTCAACAGGATGAAACGCTAACTCTTCCAATATAAACGGATTATCACGTTGAAATAACGCATTAACCGCCGTAACTAACTGCGGATGTGAACGCCAATTTTTACTGAGTGTAAATCGATGTGTTGCTTGTTTTTGCGCATCCAGATAAGTAAAAATAGCCGCGCCGCGAAATTTATAAATCGCCTGTTTCGGATCACCAATTAAATATAAAAAATGACTCTCCACACCAAACACCGTGGAAAAAATTGCCCACTGACTGCTATCAGTATCTTGAAATTCATCAATCAATGCGACCGCAAACCGCCCGCGCAATTCATTAGCAAGCTGTTCGCCATTATCGCCTGTTAATGCTTCTGACAAGCGGGTAATTAAACTATCAAACGACAACACATTCAGTTGTTGCAGACGTTTATCGAGTTCGGCGCGTAAGGTTTCTAATAATGTCCGCCGTAATACTAAGGTAACGTGTTGCACCGCGTCAGCGAGATCGTCAAAAGGCGTGGTATTGATTGCCAAACTTGCCACATAATCGGCTTTACGTTCCGCTGAAGTTTGGGTTTTTGATGCTCTAAATTTATTCCCATTCAAGCCGCCTACTAAGCCGTCACTGGTGAACAAAGCCAAGCTGTTAGCATCGGGAACTTGAGTAATATTACCCAGCAACCAAGCGGTTAATAATGGCATCTGCTCTTCAAAAACATCACGATAACTGCCATTAAATTTTTCATCGTTAAAACTCGTTTGTATTGCTGTCGTATAAACAACCACCTCATCTTTAGCACTATTCACTAGACGTTCTAATGCCTGCAAGGCATCATCTAACGCTTCATGCTCAGGATATACCGTCATACCATCGGTAATTACATTAATACTCGCCAGTAACGCGTCAGGCGTTGCATAGTTAGCGGTCAACACCGCCACTTGCCATTGTGTGCGGCTATAAATCTCTTTACGCCAAAAATCATCCACACACGCCTGTTTAATACTGCTCAAATCATCGGTTAATTCGGCATCAAATAACTGCCCACTTTCCAGCGCGTGTTCACGCAACACCCGCTGGCAAAAACTATGAATCGTAAAAATACTGGCTTGATCGATATTTAATAACGCTAACTCTAGGCGTTGTTTAATGACATCGGGGTCAATATCGAGCTGATCCAACCAGTTAATCACCGTTAAATCATTACCTTTGTTAGGCTCACCTGCATTCAATCGTCTCGCTTCCGCTAAACGGCTACGCACACGGTCTTTAAGTTCCTCAGTCGCGGCTTTAGTAAAGGTCACTAGCAATATTTTATCGAGGGCAAGATCGTGTTCCACCACAAACCGCAACACCAACATCGCAATCGCGTAAGTTTTACCCGTCCCCGCGCTAGCTTCTATCAGATTAATACCTTGCAATAATTCAGTGTGAGCCGCGTCGAAATAATCAATGTGCATGGTTAGCCGTTATGAGAGAGTAGTAGGGTGGGCAACGCTTTTTTGCCCACCCTTTTTTAAACCGCAAAAGTACAGAATCTGGGAGAGTGCAATAGGATGGACTGCTTTATTCGGCTAACAGTGTAGCAATAGCTGATTTAGCATTACACTGTGCGATTACTTCGGCTAACTGCAATTCATCCAATTTATGTTTGATAGCGTCAGACCCATTGAAATCAAACACTTGATAATCCTTTTTGGCAAAAGTAACGATTCGGCACTTCTTAAATGGCTGATTTTCAAAGGGAAACTTGGGCGCATTCAGAGTTAAGGGCGCAGTCCCTTCCAAACTGGGCGCGTAAATTATAAATTCACCTTTCATCGCCAGCACAGCACGGTATTGATTTGCACCAGTCAAATA
>NQJH01000363.1 GCA_002256685.1 Methylococcaceae bacterium NSP1-2
GGTTTCCACTCTAAATTCTCGATTACTAAAGCCTTGGTTATTGTCTTGTAAATCCATCCAAGCCTCTTCCATTTCATCGCGTAACAATTGCAGAAAAAATACCTAATTCTGACCCTCACTGATATTACCAAACAACGTCAGCATATCGAGGCGTTACATATACAAACCCTAAAAACTTTGATGGCAGAAGATGAACGGGTGCGCAGTATTCGAGAAACCCTATTAGGCGCGATTCACCAAATTCAAATGCCGATGAATCAAATCATGGCGGCAGAACAAATTCTGCTCCACAAAAACGATGAAAAAAACACCCACCTGATTAACATTCTGCAACAGATTCAAAAATCTGGCAAAGTCGCGGTAGCGACTATGCAGGAATGTATTCCCGAAATTTATCACAGCGCGGAAATTCCTGTGAATCTCAATCAAATTCTGCACGAAGTATTATTGTTAGAAGCACAAAATTTATTGACGCATAACATTGATGTGCAATGGCGACCTTTAGCAAATTTACCCAATATTTTGGGTTCAGAAAATCGCTTGCGTATTTTATTTAAACAACTAATCGACAACGCGATTGCCGCGATGATTCAATGCGAAAATCCAGACAAACAGCTGAGTATCTGCACACAAACCGAAGACGACTTACTGCATGTGCGCATTGCTGATAGCGGCAACGGTATTCCTAGTGACAAACGAACAAAAATATTTGAGCCGTTCTACACCACCAATAAAGGCAGTAATACCGCAGGGATGGGTTTGGTCATCGCGAAAGAAATTGTCAACCAACATCATGGGCTAATCGATATTGACAGCGAAATCGAACAAGGTTGCTGTTTTCAACTTAGTTTTCCTCTGCACAAAAGTTCACGGTCGGAGGTGACTCATGTCTGAACGCTTACAACTGTTAGAAGCTGAACTTGATACCCTATATTTAATTAGCCAAGTACTAAACAGTAGCCACGAGTTACAAGAAAAATTACAAGGCGTATTGGAAATTTTGCATAAAAAGGCCGGTATGCGTTCGGGCATGATAACGCTACGCGATAACGCCGTGCGTAGTGACAACGACAGCATGATCGTCTGTGCCGTACACACCAATGGTTTAGGCGTACCTATTGAAACTGTGCGTTACCATGCAGGTGAAGGACTAATCGGCACAATTTTGGATGCAGGTAGCACCATTGTGGTGGATAAAGTCATGAACGAACCGCGCTTTCTGGGACGCTTAGGGCTCTATGATCCTGAATTACCCTTTATCGGCTCACCGATTTTTTTAGAAAAAAGCGATTTGGTCGGTGTTCTCGCTGCACAACCCGACAGCGATTATTTTTTGGGCGAACGTGCACGGTTTATGGAAATGGTGGCGAATCTTATCGCCCAAAGCGTAAAAATGCTGCGTAGTATCGAACGCAAACAACGCGATTTACTCAATGAACGCGATCATCTCAAACAAGCGTTAATTAAAAACTACGGTTTTGAAAATATCATCGGGCATTCTGCACCGATGATTAAAGTCTTTGATGTCATCCGCCAAGTGGCAAAATGGAATACCACGGTATTAATACGCGGCGAATCAGGCACAGGGAAAGAAGTGGTTGCTAACGCCATTCACTTCAATTCAGGGTGTGCGAGTGGGCCATTTTTAAAACTCAATTGTGCCGCGTTACCTGATACTTTATTAGAATCCGAACTGTTTGGGCATGAAAAAGGCGCGTTTAGCGGTGCGGTCGGACTACGCAAAGGACGTTTTGAACTGGCGAATAACGGCACCTTATTTCTCGATGAAATCGGCGAAATTTCGGCTTCTTTTCAAGCCAAATTATTGCGGGTATTACAAGAAGGTGAATTTGAACGGGTCGGCGGAACGCAAACTTTACACGTTAATGTCCGTATTATTGCCGCCACTAATCGCAATCTTGAAGAACAAGTCACCGAAGGTAATTTCCGCGAAGATTTGTATTATCGGCTCAATGTCATGCCGATTCACATGCCTTCATTACGCGAACGCACCGAAGACATTCCGCAATTATCCGAATTTTTATTGGGCAGAATTTCTAAACAACAAAGCGACCGTCCGTTAGAAATCAAAGAAAGTGCGATACGCTTATTAATGAAAC
>NQJH01000364.1 GCA_002256685.1 Methylococcaceae bacterium NSP1-2
GCGTTCAACCACAAAATCCGCTTCATCACGTTCACTAAACGCCGAATAAACCGCAATTAATTCGCCATCGACCGCTGTTGTCCATAACTCTTTATCCATACGTCCTTGATTTTTGGCAATCACGCGATTAGCGGCTTTAAGTATATTGCCTGTGGAACGGTAGTTTTGTTCCAGTTTAATGACTTGGTGATTAGGATAATGCTGTTGAAAACTGCGCAGATTGGCAATTTTTGCCCCACGCCAGCCGTAGATAGATTGGTCATCATCGCCGACGATAAATAAATTATCTTTGCCATCGGTTAATAAGCGTAACCACGCATACTGCACGGTATTAGTGTCTTGAAATTCATCGACATGAACTTGGCGAAACTGCTGTTGATAATGCGCCAGTAGTTCAGCGTTATCGCGTAATAATTCAAACGCGCGGAGCAGTAGTTCAGCAAAATCCACTAGCCCAGCACGAAAGCATTGTGCTTCATAAGCACGGTATAACAAGACGCGTTGCTGTTCATTCGGATCGTCAGTATCGGGGATATTTTTAGCACGAATACCTTCATCTTTTTGTGCGTTGATATACCACTGCACTTCACGCGGCACCCAGATTTTTTCATCCATATTCAGGGTATTGAGCAAGCGTTTAATCACCCGCAATTGATCGCTGGAATCCATGACTTGAAAATCACTAGGTAAACGCGCTTCTGCCGTGTGCCGTCTTAATAAACGGTGGGCAATACCATGAAATGTACCTATCCACATAGATTGAGTCGAACTATTCAGTAGCTGTTCAATACGTCCGCGCATTTCTTTAGCGGCTTTATTGGTGAAGGTCACCGCTAAAATACTGTGTGGCGACAGTTGCCGCATAAGAATTTGCCACGCAATACGGTGGACTAACACCCGCGTTTTACCGCTCCCTGCACCTGCTAACACCAGTACAGCTTGAGAGGGCGCGGTGACTGCTTGATGTTGCGCGTTATTTAAAGAGTCGGTAATTTTATTAATATCCATTGTTTATTGCTTGCAGATTTTTTGTAGCTGTGTATATTGCGGTAAACTTTACGCCAGCGCGTAAACCTAACTGACCTAAATAATACCAAGAGGATTTTAAAATGAGTTTTGATTATAAACGTATGATTAAGTTTGAACACAACGTGGGCGAGAAAGAGGCAAAATACCGCCTGTATGCAGGTTCAGCAGCGTTGTTTATTTCTGTTTTCACGGCATCTATTGCTTTATTGATCATTGGTTTAGCGTTAGTTGCTACAGGCTATTCTGGTTGGTGTCCTGCTTATTCAGGCATGAACAAAAGCACCTATGATGCCAATGAGTCAGTTGAAGAAACCACTGAAGCGACTAGCTAAGAGTCAATCAAATACGATGGGCTGACGTAAGAAAGCCCATCAATCCTGCTTATTCGTCTTTACGAAACTCACCTTCCAGCACATTACTTTCAGTCGGTTTAGCTTGCTCAAAGCCAAAGTTACCACCCGCTTGAATCAAATGTTTTTCAATCACATATTGGGCTATTTTCTTGCGAGTCGAAGGAATTAAACACGCAAAACCCAGTATATCAGTAATAAAACCAGGGGTTAATAACAATGCCCCACCCACCAAAATAAGTGGTCCTTCAACCATTTCATAAGCAGGTATTTCACCTCGTGCTAAACTTTCTTGAAAGCGGCGAAACGTAGAAAAACCTTGTTGCCGTAACAACCACGCTCCCAAAACAGCGGTAAAGACCACCAGCAAAATAGTGGGAAACGCACCGATAATACTACCGACTCCCAACAATAAATAAATTTCTGCAAACGGTATAACCAGCACGATTAGCAACAAGATTTGGAAAATTTTCATGATAATAGTCTCTAAGTTTCAAAGTCATTGCCATTCGCTAAAGTGAACGGCATGATGACAATATAAAGGCAATTGCTAGGAATTAATAGTGTAGGCGCGAATTCATTCACGCCGTCGCTTAACCACCCATCAAAGATTTTCCGCATTCAGCAAAATAACTTCAATTTCTTCGGTAATTTCTTCCTGACGATAAGCTTGTGCTTTGCGCTGTTTGTAGAGCGTCAATGATAAATGGTGCACGACGTATTACGTTATCGCTAATAC
>NQJH01000365.1 GCA_002256685.1 Methylococcaceae bacterium NSP1-2
TTATGAACTTGTTCGGAGAGTTGTTCAAGGCGTAAACCTAAGTGTTCTGCATTGGGCTTTAGCGTTAAGTGAATTTCGGGTTTGCCCACTTCAGCAGAATCAATGACATCATAAACGCCTGTGTAACTGGCAAGCATGGCTTTGAATTGCTCAGCGGCTTTAACGAGGTCATCGGCATCGGTCGCGCCTAAATCAAATTCAAGGTCATAAGGCACATCGCCTTCTTTATACAGAAAGTCGATTTTAGTCCGTCCTAAATCACCAATCCGTTTACGCCAGTCATTAATAAAATCTTCCACGACTAAGCGTTCTCGTCCTTCGGGGGAAAATTCTGTCCAAAATCCCGCGCTGTGTTCAAAAATCATGGTTTCTAAACCGACCACCACACTGGGTTGATTTGGCTTCGCGCCATTTAATTCATCCCGCAACGCAAAAAAGGCTTGTTCCACTTGTTTGGCACGGTTGCGCGTTTCGCTGTAAGGCATATCCTCTGGGCTAGTCAGTGACACCCAAAAGCTATCTTTAATGACATCCGCTTGTAATGACAGCCGTATGCGTCCGCTTTCTACCCACGCGACACATAACAACAACATCACGATAAAACAGGCAACGGTTAAATAACGCCACTGGAGCGCGAATTGTAAAAAAGGACGGTAGTAACGATTCACAAATCGCTCTAACCATTGGTTCAGCCATGACCGTATTCTTGCCAATGTAGAGACGTTGCACCGCAACGTCTGTTCAGCGGCTAAGTGCGACGGCAAAATCAACAAAGCTTCAATCAGTGAAAACACCAGCGTTAAAATCATCACGATACAAATCGGCTGCATCATGCGCCCCGCCCAACCGGGCAAAAATAAGCTGGGTAAAAACGCCACTAAGGACACTAAGACCGACAAAATCACAGGCAACGCGACCGCTTGTACGCCTTTTATCGCAGCGTTAAGATTGGATTCTTTGCCTTCTTCTTGCAATGAATAAACGCTCTCACCAATGATAATGGCATCATCCACCAAAATGCCCATTGCCAATAGAAAGCCAAATAAAGACAACATATTGAGCGACACATCCAGCATCGGCATCAGCCATAACGCGCCCAATATTGAGGTAAAAATCCCCACCCCTGCCCACACAGCAACCCGCAATTGTAAAAACAGCGTCAATACTAAACACACCAACACAAAACCGCTCAGCCCGTCTTCAATTAAAGTGTTTATGCGTTCATCATAGGCTTGGGAATTATCCCACCATGTGGTCATGACTAAGCCTTGCGGCAATTTTGCTTGGGCTTCGGCAACATATTTTTTAACCAGTCGCGCCACTTCAACGGAACTGTGTTTGGTATGAATTTCCCAGCCTTGCGCAGTTTCGCCGTTGTGATGCCATTCGGAGAGTTTTTCTTCTAAGCCATCTTGAATAGTGGCAACGTCTCTTAGATACAGTTTCGCGCCAGTGGCATCGGTGCGTAACACGATATTTTTCAAGCTTTCGGCATCCCCTGCTTTCGCTTGAATACGCAGTGACAATTCACCCGCTGGGGTTTTGACCAAACCATTAGATTGATTTAATGAGGCGTGATGAATTGCTTCGGTCACATCATGCAGAGATAACTGATATTGGCGCAACTTTTCCGCTGAAACCTCAATAGCGATTTCATACGCGAGTTCGTTGTAATTGCGCACCAAGCGCACACCATCTATGCGTTCAAGATCAGCCTTTATGGTCTCGCCATAGCGTTGCAAAGCCAGCGGATTGGTTTCACCGTGCAGAGCAACCCAAATAACGCCAGAGTCATCGTCGCGGGTAGCCGCTTGTACAGTAATGTTTTCTATGCCTTTAGGTAAACGCGGAATGCTTTGAATAGTCGCGCGTAAGGCGTTAATCATTTGTTCAGAATCGATCTCAGGCGATACAGCAACATTGAGCAGACATTGACCTTCGGTAATTTGACTATCAACGCGCTTCACGCCTGCGCGGTCATAAATTGCGGTTTCAAGTCGCGCACACACCGAGTCTTCAATTTCTAATGGCCCTGCGCTGGGATAGGAAGCAGTGATAGTGATTTTGTGCAGATTAAAACGCGGAAAAACTTCTTTATC
>NQJH01000125.1 GCA_002256685.1 Methylococcaceae bacterium NSP1-2
AATGCAAAAAACATATCAATTACCGCTATTACTAACGCTTAAATACTCTAAGCGTTTAACCAATTTCATAAAGTTTATCCATGCACTGGCTTTGGCAGCGTGTGTGATGAATAGTTTACCTGTGATTGTAAAATGTGCGTTGTTGATTGCCATTGGTAGTCATTTTTATTTTCAGCTTAAAGGGCTAAAAAGTCAGCAGTACACGATTAAACACTCTGAGACATTAGGCTGGGAACTGGCAGAAGGTGATGATTTTGAATCCATAAAAATATTACCCTCCACGGTTATCAGTATTTTTGCGGTGTTTTTACAGTTTGAAAAAGAAAATAAATCGAAGCAGAGTTTGGTTATTCTCAGTGATGCCTTAGCGGAGGATGATTATCGCCGTTTAATTGTGACGCTAAAAACAACGGACATTACCCCTGTATAAAGCAAAAAAATCCTAACTCATTGGTCAAATAAATGGTTTCCTGTATTTCTATTGCGTTTTTAGGTTAAAATACCCGCCTTTCGAAGCTGGACGAGAGCGGCGATGGTGACTTATAGATGCCCTCTCACTTGGTTTTGAACTACCTGCCTGACTTCATTCATTACTGCCTTGCCACTACGGCCTTAGGTTTATGGCTATAGAGCATGGCATGTACGACAAAACCCCAGTCCGAACCCTGCTGAGTGAATGCTCAAGGGTGGTCGCCAACCCAGTTTTTTATGCCAACTTTAGAGTAAACACATGACAGATTTAGCTCATTATAGAAACATCGGTATTTTCGCGCACGTTGACGCGGGTAAAACCACGACCACTGAACGTATTTTAAAACTCACAGGTAAGATTCATAAAATCGGTGAAGTTCACGATGGCGAAACCACCACTGACTTCATGGATCAAGAACGTGAGCGTGGGATTACCATTCAGTCTGCGGCAACGACTTGTTTCTGGAAAGATTACCGTTTTAACATTATCGACACCCCGGGACACGTTGACTTCACTATTGAAGTATATCGTTCATTAAAAGTATTAGACGGCGGTATCGGCGTTTTCTGTGGTTCAGGCGGCGTTGAGCCCCAATCAGAAACCAACTGGCGTTATGCGAATGACTCTAAAGTTGCGCGTGTTATTTATGTTAATAAATTAGACCGTATTGGTGCTGACTTCTACCGTGTTGTTAAACAAGTTGAAGAAGTGTTAGGCGCAGTGCCTGTGGTCATGACGTTACCGATTGGTACAGAAGATGAGTTCTCAGGTGTGGTTGATTTATTAACCGAAAAAGCGTGGGTATGGGATAACTCAGGCGATCCAATGAACTACGTTATTCAAGACGTTCCAGCCGATATGGTCGAACTGGTCAAAGTATGGCGTGAAAAAATGATTGACCAAGTAGCGGATCAATTTGATGATGTCATGGAATCTTATCTTGATGGCGAAACGCCCGATATTGAAACCATTAAACGTTGTATTCGTAAAGGCACAATTCATCTGGATTTCTTCCCAACATTCTGCGGTTCTGCGTTTAAAAACAAAGGCGTGCAGTTAGTATTGGACGGCGTTATTGATTACTTGCCTTGCCCAACTGAAGTTAATCCACAGCCTGAAGTTGATTTAGAAGGCGTTGCAACCGGTACATTTGCGATTGTTGATGCGGATAGACCCTTACGCGCGTTAGCATTCAAAATCATGGATGACCGTTTTGGCGCGTTGACGTTCTTGCGTATTTACTCAGGTAAGATAGAAAAAGGCACTAACGTATTAAATACTTTCACCGGTAAAACTGAACGTATCGGTCGTATCGTTGAAATGCACGCGGATACGCGTAACGAATTAGAATCAGCGCAAGCGGGTGATATTGTTGCGGTATTAGGCATGAAAAATATTCAAACAGGTCATACTCTGTGTGATCCTAAATTCCCAGCGACTTTAGAGCCGATGGTATTCCCTGATCCCGTTATCTCATTAGCGATTAGCCCTAAAGATAAAGCTGCCTCAGAAAAAATGGGTATTGCCTTAGGCAAAATGATTCAAGAAGATCCTTCATTCCATGTTGAAACGGATGAAGACAGTGGCGAAACCATTCTGAAAGGCATGGGCGAGTTACATCTTGACATTAAAGTCGATATTTTAAGACGTACTCACGGTGTTGATGTTATTGTTGGTAAACCCCAAGTTGCTTACCGCGAAACCATTACTAAAACCGTTGAAGATGAATACACCCACAAAAAACAATCAGGTGGTTCAGGTCAATACGGCAAAATCAACTACCGTATTGAGCCAGGTGAACCCGGTTCTGGTTATGTATTTGAATCAGCAGTTACAGGTGGTAACGTACCACGCGAATTCTGGCCTGCGGTCGATAAAGGCTTCAAGTCTATGCTGGATAAAGGCGTATTGGCAGGTTTCCCTTGTTTAGACTTCAAAGTGGTTTTATTAGACGGTGCGTTCCACGCGGTGGATTCGTCTGCAATCGCGTTTGAAATTGCGGCTAAAGCGGCTTTCCGTCAATCGATTCCAAAAGCGGGTCCACAATTAATTGAACCGATTATGAAAGTTGATACTTTCACCCCATCGGATCATGTGGGTGACGTTATTGGTGACTTAAACCGTCGTCGCGGTATGATTAAATCACAAGACGCAGGCGCAAGTGGCGTGCGTATTAAATCAGATGTACCGTTAAGCGAAATGTTTGGCTACATTGGTGATTTGCGTACCATGACATCAGGTCGTGGTCAGTTCTCTATGGAGTTCTCACACTATATGCCATGTCCTAAAAACGTAGCAGAAGAAGTGATTAAAGAAGTCACCGAACGCAACAAAGCTAAAGCGAAGTAATTCGCTAGGTAGCGTGTAGGTTGGGGTGAGCGATAGCGAACCCCAACATTGTAAGTTTGTTGGGGTTCGTACCTCACCCCAACCTACGCTACTGCCTTTTTAAAATTCGTGTAGATGTGACTTGCCGCAATAGGTGGAAATTTATTCATAGTGTGCGGATAAATCTGCACTCCATGCAATTTACAACACACTTTTTATTGAGGAATACTAATGGAAACCTACCTGCCCGTCATTCAGGCTACTCTTGATGAGTGGTTACAACTAACAATAGCTCATCCCTTGTACGCCGCCGCCTTAGCAATCAGCGTTTGGTTACTTACCGCATTGCTATATGGCATTCGAATAGCTGGCGTAAATAAGAAAAATGTTGTCAGTGAAAAGGCACGAACCAGTGCAGAAACTAACCTCAACACTGCACAACAACAACTCCAGCAAGCACAAACAGAAGTAGCGACGCTTACTGAGCAACAAGCGCAACAGCAACAAGCGGCAGACGCTGAAAAGCAACGCGCCCTCGCCTCCGAACAACAACACGCTCAACGCAATCAACAGATTTCTGCCATTATTCAACGTCTCGCCAGCAGTTTTGATATTGGCGAACGTCCTGTAACGGTCATCGACAACCTTAAAGCAGACGACTTGTGGCAACAACACGATAAAGTTATTACCAAATTAATCGAAGCCCTGCGTACTGAACAACAAGCCAAAACGGAATTGGAAAAATTTTATCAAGCCGAGAAAACTAAACTCGCTGAAACACAAACGCAATTAGTCAGTTTGCAAACCAACTTAGACAGCCAAACCAGTTTGGTTTTAGCCCTACAAACGCAAACCACCACATTGCAACAGCAACAAAATGACACCCAACGCGATCTCACTGATACGTTAAGAAAACATCAAACTGACTTAGCTCGACTCCTACAACTGGAACAGCAAGCGGCACAATTTACCCATACTCAACCGCACTTAGATACCGCTCCCATTGCTCCAGTACTTGCACCTGTCCAAGCTGCAACAGTTGAACCAGTCACTGCCGCCATAGAAGAGCCCGTCCTGAGTCCTAGCGTAGCAGTAGATGAAGCCACAACAAAAATCCAAGACCTGTTTAAAAAATCGCAACAACCGTCCGCGCCAGCAACGCCTGAACATGAGGTAATGCCATTGGTGCAAGCCGTAGAACAAGTAGCGGAACAACCCGAAGTCGCGCCTGCACCATCTGTAATAGAACCTGAGCCACTGGTTACTGTTGAACCTGTTGTCGAAACACCTGAAAAAACCGGCAAAGTTTCTACACTAAAAGGGTTGTATCAAAAATTTACTACCAGCAAAGCAGAACAACCAGAACCCGCTCCTGCTATATCAGTAGTAGAGCCAGAATCTGCACCCGCTATTAAAGAAGAAGCCGCTGAAAAATCCAGCAAAAGCTCTGCGCTAAAAGGCTTATATAACAAATTTACCACCAGTAAAGCAGAACAAGTAGAACCTGCGCCTGTTGTATTAGTAGCAGAGCCGGAGCCTGCAACCGCCATTAAAGAAGCTGTTGAAGAAGCCGCTGTTGTATCAGTAGTAGAGCCAGAACCTGCAACCGCTATTAAAACACCAGAAAAACCCAGTAACGGTGGACAATTAAAAGGTTTATATCAAAAATACACCAAGGGAAAAGTGCATGAAAAAGACCTCGCGCCTGAGTCATTCGATGACTCATCTAGTAGCCTTGAAGACACAGCCGATCAAATTACTGAAAAACTCGAACAACTGAAAGGCTTGTACGGTAAATTTTTCTCGAAAAAAGATAAATAATCGTACTAAAGTATTGATTCTATCTATCGCACCCTAGCACCGTGTTTAAAATGTGGTGTTAGGGATTGTCCAGAAAAATCAAGTCCCGCGCCGCCACAGCCACAACCGCAACGATTTTTATCATGCTGATAATTACTGTAGAATACACAGTTTTATTGAGCTTGCTCTCATCATGACATCACCCTCCCGATGGATTTTTAATGACCGATTATAAATTAACCCACCTGAAAGAACTTGAAGCGGAAAGCATCCACATCATTCGTGAAGTCGCCGCTGAATTTGAGCGTCCCGTGATGCTGTATTCTGTTGGCAAAGATTCTGCCGTCATGCTACACCTGACCATGAAAGCGTTTTACCCCGCGAAACCGCCCTTCCCCATGATGCACGTTGACACCACATGGAAATTCAAAGAAATGATTGAATTCCGCGATTACATGGTGAAAAAACTGGGGCTAGAACTCATCGTCCACGTTAATCAAGACGGTATCGATCAAAACATTGGACCATTCACGCACGGCAGTAAAAAACACACCGATGTCATGAAAACCGACGGCTTAAAACAAGCCCTAGACAAATACCAATTTGATGCTGCTTTTGGTGGCGCGAGACGTGACGAAGAAAAATCCCGTGCTAAAGAACGTGTCTATTCCTTCCGTGATAAAAACCATCGCTGGGATCCAAAAAATCAACGCCCTGAACTGTGGAACATCTACAACGGTAAAATCGACAAAGGCGAAAGTATCCGCGTATTCCCGTTATCCAACTGGACAGAGTTAGACATCTGGCAATACATCCACCTAGAAAACATCCCCATCGTGCCGTTATATTTCGCCAAAGAACGCCCTGTAGTCAACCGTGATGGTATGTTAATCATGGTCGATGATGAACGTATGCCCATCGGTGCAGACGAAAAAGTGGAAATGAAAAAAGTGCGTTTCCGTACCTTAGGCTGTTATCCCTTAACAGGTGCAGTCGAATCCGAAGCCACCACGCTACCTGAAATTATCCAAGAAATGCTGTTAACCACCACGTCTGAAAGACAAGGACGCTTAATCGACCACGACC
>NQJH01000366.1 GCA_002256685.1 Methylococcaceae bacterium NSP1-2
CTACCTCAACAATTAATTGCATAGATAAATTAGGGCATCCGTCAAAAACGGCTTGAGACCCCAATTTAGCGTACCAAATTTTATTGAAAGTTTGATAAACGGCGGCGATATTAATTTACAAGTTAAGCAGGCAAAAATTGCCTTAGGCAAAGTACAGAAACTAGGCGATGTGTTAGCAACCGTCACTTTAACTAATACGAAAGTGATAAAACCCGCGTGTTGGGCTGAATTTAATACCCTGTCATTACAAGCGGTTAGCCATAGTTTTCATCGTGAAAAAGAAAACCGCAATTTCACTTTAGGGCCAATAAACTTGGATTTTAAAGCAGGTGAATTGGTGTTTTTAATTGGCGGTAATGGCAGCGGAAAAACTACGCTGGCGATGTTATTGCTAGGGCTTTATGTGCCTGAACATGGGGTGATTCGCTTGAATGGTGAAATCGTCACTGACGCTAACCGTGAGGCGTATTTACAAAATTTTTCGGTGGTGTTTTCAGATTTTCATTTATTTGATGACTTATTTGGTTTTGATAGCGACACCGTTCAGACTCAAGTGCTTGATTATTTAGAACGCTTACATCTGCAACATAAAGTCAGTTTTGATAACGGCAAGTTTTCCACGCTGGACTTATCACAAGGGCAACGTAAACGACTGGCGTTATTAATTGCCTATTTAGAAGACCGTCCCTTTTATGTGTTTGATGAATGGGCAGCCGATCAAGACCCTGAATTTAAAGATTTATTTTATACGGAATTATTGCCCGCGCTAACCGCGAAAGGCAAAACCGTTCTTGCCATTACTCATGATGACCGCTATTTTCATTTAGCTGACCGCTGTATAAAATTAGAAGAAGGTCAGATTCAAATACATCAGAATGCTAATGTTTAAACGCGGCTTGTTTTACACCTGCTTACTCAGTGTGGTGCTGATTATTATCGCCTTGGCGGGCGGTTTTTTATGGTTGCAACAATCGTCCGCGCAATTAGATGGCGAAGTGAGTTTAAATAAACTGTCTGCACCCGTGACGGTCAACTCTGACGGTTATGGTATTCCTGTGATTCATGCCACAACCCGCCTTGATGCAGTGCGCAGTTTAGGGTATTTGAATGCGCGAGATCGATTGTTTCAAATGGATTTAATGCGCCGTAAAAATGCGGGACGCTTAGCGGAATTATTTGGGCAAATCGCGCTGGATAGTGACATTAAAGCCCGAACTTACGGTTTTTATCGCCTTGCTAACGTCATTGGCAATAAACTCCCCGCTGAACATAAAGCCTATTTACAAGCTTACGCAGACGGGGTGAATAGTTTTATCAGCACCACCAAAACGCTACCGTTTGAATTCACTGTATTAGGTTATCAACCCGAAACGTGGCAGATTGAAGACAGTATTTTAGTGGCGTTAGGGATGTTTGATATGCTCACCGCGTGGACGGAAGAAGAAGAGCGGATGTTGACGGTGATGGAAAAAACCTTACCTGCTGACATTGTGGCTTTTCTTACCCCCGATACTGACCGCTTTACTGATAGTTTATTGCATAACGCCCCCTCAGCACGTCCTATCAAACCGATTCCCGTTGCTGCATTACACGCCGCACTTGCTCCGTCGCGTAGGGTGGGCAACGCTTTTTTGCCCACCAATATGTCAACCAACTATGTACAATTACGCGATTTTTTTGTCGGTTCAAATGCGTGGGCAGTCAGCGGTGCAAAAACCCATGATGGTCGGGCGATTTTAGCAAACGATATGCACTTAGGCTTATCGGTGCCGACGCTATGGTATCGCTGTGAAATGAATATAGGTAAGGCGCGTATTGCAGGGGTCATGTTACCCGGAACACCGTTATTGATTGCGGGTAGTAATGAGTTTATCGCGTGGGGCAGTACCAATTTATCAGGTGATTTTTTAGATTTAGTCAGTCTTGAAATTAATCCTGATAATGCCAATGAATACAAAGTCGGCAATGACTGGCAAGCCTTTGAGAACATTGGCGAAAGTATCACCGTCAAAGGTGAAAGCCCCCAACAAATCACCGTTAAACACACTATTTGGGGCCCTGTCGCGCCACAGCCGTTATTAAATAAATCGGTCGCAATTCACTGGACAGCACTGGATAGCGATGCCGTTAATATGGGTTTAATGGATTTAGAAGCCGCACAAAGCCTAGAGCAAGCCGTGAGCATTGTGAATCGTGCTGGCGGCCCGCAACTCAATATGTTATTCGCTGATAACAGCGGACATATTGCGTGGACGCTGATGGGTAAAATTCCTAAACGCTATGGTAATGACGGTGCGGTGAGTCGTTCGTGGGCAAATGGTAACATCGGCTGGCAAGGGTATATTGATGCCGATGAGTTACCGCGCCAAATTAATCCGCCCGAAGGTGTGTTAGTGTCCGCGAATGATCGCCGTCTGGGAACACAATACCCGTACACCATTGGGCGACAATTTGCCGATGGTTATCGTGCGTATCGTATTACGCAACGGCTGAATGAATTAACCGCCATTAATGAATGGTCGCTGTTTGCATTACAACTGGATACCGAAAGCGAGCCTTATCGGTTTTATCAACAACTCGCGTTAAGCGTTTTATCGCCCAAACTGATAGCGCAACAACCTGAATTGGGCGAATTGCGGGATTATTTATTAGCATGGGATGGCAAAGCAAATACCGACAGTTTAGGTTTCGCGCTGTTGGTAAAATTTCGCCAACAATTAGCAAAATCGGTATTCACACCATTTTTAACTGCCGCTAAACAAGCCGATAAAGATTTTGATTATTCATGGACTTATATTGATGTGCCGCTACAAGCGTTACTGACTGAAAAGCCTGCTTCATTATTGCCTGATAGTCATTATGCCGATTGGAATGCGTTTATTTTGGGGCAACTCACACACAGCGCGGCGCAATTAAAAGCCAAACACCCCGATAAATCACTGGCTGAATTAACGTGGGGAAATGTGAATATTGCGCGAGTTAAACACCCATTTTCTAATGCCATTCCGTTATTGGGTTGGTTATTGGATATGCCAGAAAATGAATTAGCAGGCTGTGCGGCGTGTGTGCGTGTTGCGGGTGCGGATTTTGGTGCGAGTGAACGCATGGTGGTTTCGCCTGCGCATTTGGATGAAGGTATTTTACATATTCCCGCTGGTCAATCCGCGCATCCGTTATCACCTTATTACCGTGACCAGCAAGCGTATTGGGTACATGGTTTACCCATCAGTTTATTAACGGGAAAATCACAACACAGTTTGGTATTTAAACCCGATGCGCAGTAAATTTTGTAGCATTCTCGCGCTGTCAATGATGACGGGTTGTAGTGCTGTTCCCACAGAACACAAACCCAGCTTTGAAGTCCCGCGTGCTTGGACAAACGATAAAGCCATTAATACTAAAATAAGCACGCAATGGGTCAATGAATTTTCTGATTCCACGTTGACTCGCTTAGTCAATGACGGGCTTGCACATA
The DNA here is from genome assembly GCA_002256685.1 of Methylococcaceae bacterium NSP1-2. Taxonomy (GTDB): domain Bacteria; phylum Pseudomonadota; class Gammaproteobacteria; order Methylococcales; family Methylomonadaceae; genus UBA4132. The sequence goes on from NQJH01000366.1 coordinate 3,476, forward strand.
ATTATGATTTAAAAGCTGCCGCCGCCCACGTGAATGCGGCGCGTCAACAAGCCATTATCGACGGTGCGGATCGCTTGCCACAGATAGCAGTGTCTCCTTATTATCAACGCGGCAACTTACAAAACA
>NQJH01000367.1 GCA_002256685.1 Methylococcaceae bacterium NSP1-2
GTACCACCTAGCACCACCAACGGCGGTACGAGGATAATAATCGCCGCCATTTTCATCTCAAACGCTTCAATTTTTTTGCCTAAATATTCAGGCGTGCGACCTATCATCAGTCCCGCGAGAAACACCGCAACAATCGCAAACACAATCATGCCATACAGCCCCGAACCGACACCGCCATAAATCACCTCGCCGAGCTGCATCAAAAACATCGGCACTAAACCACCAATCGGCGTAAAAGAATCGTGCATTGCATTGACCGAACCATTGGAAGCCGCTGTCGTAACCACTGACCACAACGCTGAATTGACAATACCGAAGCGGGTTTCCTTGCCCTCCATATTACCGCCTGCCTGCTGATCGGAGGCGATTTGATCGACACTTAACGCCGTCAAAGCAGGATTGCCGCTTTGTTCAGCGGGTACAGCAACGAAAACCAACGCTGTGAATATCAAGGTCATTGCCGCTAAAAGCACCCACCCTTGACGGGTATCACCTATCATCACGCCAAAGGTGTAGCACAATGCAGCGGGTATCAACAAAATCGCCAGCATTTCTAAAAAGTTAGCTAACGGTGTAGGATTTTCAAACGGATGCGCCGAATTGACGTTGAAAAAACCGCCGCCATTCGTACCAAGTTGTTTAATCGCAACTTGCGAAGCCGCAGGTCCTAAGGCGAGGGTTTGTTCTTGGGTTTTAATGGTTTCAGTGACGGGTTTACCCGCCGCATCCATCACAGCTTGACCATTAGCATCCAGTTTTGGTTGTTCATAACTGACCGCTTCAATCAAGCTCACGGTTTGATAAGGTTTAAAGGTTTGCACCACGCCTTGACCAACTAACAGCATCGATAACACGAGCGATAAAGGCAGCAAAATATACAAAGTGCTACGCGTCATATCCACCCAAAAATTGCCAATACCGTCATTATTACGGCGAATAAACCCGCGTACTAATGCAACTAACACCGCCAACCCACTCGCCGCCGATAAAAAATTCTGTACCGTCAGCCCTAGCATTTGCGTTAAATAACTCATCGTCGTTTCGCCGCCATAACCCTGCCAATTGGTATTACTGGCAAAACTAATCGCAGTATTAAATGCCGAATCTGGGCTAATGGCGGGTAGATTTTGTGGATTTAATGGCAAAATTGCCTGACAACGTTGCAGCGCGTAAACTGCCAACAAGCCCAACAAATTAAACACTAACAAAGCCAGCGCGTATTGCGTCCAACGCATATCCTGTTTAGCATCAACCCCGCTCCATCGATACAAACAATTTTCAAAACCAGCCAGCCAACGATTTAAACCCGCTGGTTCATCCTGATAAACTCGTGCCATATAAGCACCTAACGGTTTAACCAATGCCAGTAAAACCACCAAATACAACGCGATTTGTAAAAAATTTTGCGCAGTCATTAGAATTTCTCCGGATAAAACAACGCTGCTATTAGATAAATAAACACAGCGATGGCTAAACCGCCGCTAAGAAGATAAATCCAGTTCATGATTGCCCCCGTAATGTCTTACACAGCTTGATTAACAATGCTGTACCAACAAAAAATACTACCGTGATAAATAAATAACCGATGTCCATGCGTACCACCTCTTAGCTTATGGCAAAAAAACCGTCTGTGCCTAGGGGATTAATGTACAGGAATAGCGAGTAAAAAAGTCGTAAAAAATACGCAGGGGAATGTAAAGAGGATGTAAAAACTGAGTAGTAAAATACAAGAACGGCGCGGAATATTCGTTTCCACGCCGCGCGGCAATGCCTACAGTTAAGCATCAAGACCTTCGAGATTTTAAAAACCTCGGAGGTCTTACGTTACTGTTTAATTACAACGACAATAATAACGGGCTGAGTTTTTCAGCAACAGCTAACACGGGTTTAGCAATATCACCGATGGCTAATGCCGCTTCTTTGATACCGCTTAAACTGAGTTTATACCATTCTTTACGCGGTGTTTCACGCGCTGTTTCGCCAATTAGCGTTTCCGTTCCACCTACTATATCGGCAAGCTGTTGTGCTTGTGCGGCGAGTACTTTCTCATTTAAGGATTTGATTTCAGTTAATAACTGCCCTAG
>NQJH01000126.1 GCA_002256685.1 Methylococcaceae bacterium NSP1-2
ATGCAATGGTAAACCATAAGACTGCTTCGCAATAATTAAAAATACTGGCGATATTCATGGATAAATTCCTAGATAAATTTGGAGTATAAAAATTTATTGCACGGTAAATCAAGGTTGATATTTTTGAGGTTGTGGGTTCTTGCGCCGCGTATGCTGATGGTATCCATAGCTTTCAGTTAGTTATTTTCTTTGTTGATTTGCCTGTATTTATACCAACAGGTCACGAACGATAAAATACACAAAGCCTTTAGCACTAATAACCACCAAGGTCGCCACCACGCGCCCGTATTGGCTTCGATTAGGTCAGAAATACCAAAAAAGAAAAAACTGATACTGACCAACATAGCCAGTTTGGTGAGTTTGACATTGGCATTTTTTCGGCGCAAAAAAGCCGTTAATGCAATGGTAAACCATAAGACTGCTTCGCAATAATTAAAAATACTGGCGATATTCATGGATAAATTCCTAGATAAATTTGGAGTATAAAAATTTATTGGCAATAATTAAAAATACTGGCGATATTCATGGATAAATTCCTAGATAAATTTGGAGTATAAAAATTTATTGTACGGTAAATCAAGGTTGATATTTTTGAGGTTGTGGGTTCTTGCCCCGCTTATGCTGATGGTGTCCATTAACTTATCGTTCCCTTCGCCAGTAAATGTTGGGTTACGCTGTTCGACAAGCTCACAGCTAACCCAACCTACAATATTTGGTTACTGTAACACAACAAACAAGCCTTCATCTCCGCGCTGAATATTTATCAGTAACGGACTGCTTGGATTGACTGCTTTTTTTAATTCATCCAAATTATGAACGCGATAACGGTTAGCGGAAACAATCACATCACCTGCTTGTAAACCAATACGCGCCGCGTAGGAATTAGCCTTAATGTTGCTAAATACTACGCCTTCAATTTGATCTTTTTGAGTTGCCTTTAATACCGTGCCTTTGAGCGTGGGGTGTAATTTATCACCTATGAGTTGTGCTTGTTCTGGCTTGCTAATGGTCGCCGTTACGGTTCTTTTTTCGTTGCCACGAAAATAGTCTATATCGACATTATCACCGACTTGTAATAGACCAACGATATTACGAATATCATGACTGTCTTTAATCGCTTGTCCATTCGCCGCAACAATTACGTCACCCGGTTGTAAACCTGCTTTTTCGGCGGGGGAGTTATTTTCAATACGACTGACAGCCGCGCCTTGTTTATTACTTAGATTAAAGGCTTTCATTAACTCAGGGGTTAAATCTTGGGTGGTAACACCTAATAATCCGCGTCTGACTTCACCGTGTTTCACTAAGGAATCTTTTATGGTCATTGCCATGTTAGTGGGAATCGCAAAACCAATACCAACATTGCCACCACTAGGTGCGAGAATGGCGGTATTCATACCGACTAATTCACCGCGTAAATTGACTAACGCACCACCTGAATTCCCCGGATTAATCGACGCATCGGTTTGACGACGCATCGGTTTGAATAAAATCTTCATAACCTTCGATACCCAAACCCGAACGCCCTAACGCACTGACGATACCTGAGGTAACAGATTGCCCTAAGCCAAACGGATTACCAATCGCCACCACAAAATCACCGACGCGCAAACGGCTGGAATCAGCAATCGGTATTTGTGTTAAATTTTGGGCGGGGATTTTAATAATGGCAATATCCGCTTCTGCATCCGCGCCAACTAATTGCGCGGCTAACTGGCGACCATCTTGTAAAGTGACTTTAATTTTATCGGCTTTGGCAATAACGTCTTGTAAGGTCACTTTAATTTTATCGGCTTTGGCAATAACGTGGTTATTGGTCAATACCAAGCCTTGTTGACTATCGATAATCACCCCAGAACCAAGGCTGTTGCGTTGTTGATGACGCGGCATATTGGGGATTTGAAAAAATTGCCGAAAAAAGGGGTCTTGCATCAGCGGATTTTCTCTAATCTCAATATTGGTTGAGGTGGAGATATTCACGACCGCAGGTGTACTGCGCTCTAGCATCGGTGCTAATGAGGGTAAAGGCTGTCCGTCAATTGCAGGGGGTAAACCTGCGGCAAAAGCGGGCGTATGCAGACACAAGGAAAGGGGTAACAGCGTCATCAATAGCAGTTGTTTGACTAATTTACTATTCATTATGATTTTCCATAGGTGTTAGAGTATTTGGTGACTATAGGTTTAAAAATTGGTAATTCAAGCCTATAAATGCGCATAATGTCAAAATGTATAAGGCTTGAGACTATCATGCTGGACTTTTCAAATTGAAAAAGGCTATGATGCTTGCCCAATAAAGCGCACGCTATTTTAATTATTAACATACCTCGACAATATGACTGATTCTTTTATCTCAACTAAACCCATTCCTGTTCGTGAACGTTTAATTATGGCTCTGGATGTTCCTAGTTTATCGGAAGCGCGAGCGTTAGTTGAAGAATTAGGCGATTCGGTTATTTTTTATAAAGTTGGCATGGAATTATTTATGTCGGGCGATTATTTCGGCTTTATTGAATGGCTGAAACAACAGAATAAAAAAGTCTTTTTAAAGCCTTGAGCAGTAAAGGCGTGGATTTCGCTACTATTCACGGTAATGATGCCATCATGGAAGCGGCGGCGAGTGCAAAAGGTGATTTAAAAGTCTTGGCGGTAACCGCTTTAACCAGTTTAGACCGTGGCGATTTAGACGATTTAGGCTTTCAATGTGATGTGCAAGCCTTGGTATTATCACGCGCTAAACGTGCCTTGCAAATCGGCTGTGATGGTATTGTGTCTTCAGGTTTAGAAGCCTCATTATTAAGACGCGAACTGGATCATAAATTATTAGTCATTACGCCCGGTATTCGTCCTGTGGATAATCGTGAAGAAGGCGATCAAAAACGCGTGGTTAGCGTGGAAATGGCGTTTCAAAATGGCGCGGATTATATCGTTGTCGGTCGCCCTATTCGTGATGCCAGCGACCGTAAAGCAATGGCAGAAAAAATTCAGGGGCAAATTTTAGCTCAGTTCTCTGTGTCGTAATACCGTATTCATGCCATTTTCCGCTGAGTTTACCAGTTCGTATTTAGTCGCTTTTGCAATGGGGCTATTTAGTAGTATGCACTGCATCGGTATGTGCGGTTCTATTATCGGCACCCTGACACTCAGTCTTAGTCCAGATATACGCAATAATAAAATGCGCTTATTGCCTTTTGTATTTAATTATAACTTTGGGCGGGTGACGAGTTATACCATTGCAGGGGGATTAGCGGGTATTATCGGGGTGTTAATGATTATGCCCTTTGGTGAACTGCATGGACACCGGATTTTACAATTACTGTCTGCATTAGTCATGACGTGTGCCGGTTTATACATAGCAGGCTGGTTTCCTCGCTTTGCCTATATTGAAAAAATTGGTGTCCGTTTTTGGAAAAAAATAGAACCATTCGGACGCAAACTGATTCCTGTTAAAACCCATACGCAAGCTTATCTATTTGGTATGGTGTGGGGTTGGTTACCTTGCGGCTTAGTTTATTCTGCTTTAGCACTGGCAGCGACAGCGGGTGATGTCGTTAAAAGTGCGTTATTAATGCTGGCTTTTGGATTGGGTACTTTACCTGCCGTGATGGGAGTCGGTATAATGACCAACATTTTGACAAGGCTATCTCGAACGCAGCGTTTTAAACAGATTATCGGTTTGTTTATGATTATTCTCGCGTTGCTAGCCGCTCTGCCTTGGCTTAACCCGATGGCAATTACTTCTCACACCGCACTACATTAACGAGACAACCATGGACTATTTCAACACGATCGTAGGGCAATCGCCAGCATTGGATTCCTTAATTCGCAGTGCGCGGTTGGTTGCTAGTACCGATGTTACCGTTTTATTAAAAGGTGAAACAGGCACCGGCAAGGAAGTATTAGCAACTGCTATTCAAAAACACAGTCCGCGTGCCGATAAAGCCTTTATCACGCTTAATTGTGCCGCCTTACCTGAAAGTTTGATTGAATCTGAGTTGTTTGGTCATAAAAAAGGTTCATTTACTGGCGCGACTTGTAGCACACAAGGTCTTTTGCCTGCTGCGAATGGCGGTACATTATTTCTCGATGAAATCAATTCCTTACCGCTGTCTATTCAAGCCAAATTATTGCGCTTTTTAGAATCTGGCGAATGCCTTGCGGTCGGTGATGTCAATCCTTATAAAGTCGATGTGCGCGTCATTGCTGCAACTAACACCGATATTAACCAACAAATTGATGCAGGTGAATTTAGACGCGATTTATATTATCGACTCAATGTTATACCGTTAGAATTGCCACCACTGTCGCAACGTACCGAAGACATTGAACATTTAATTAAACACTTTTTAGAATTATTTACCAATACCTACGCAATAGCTCCGCCTAAATTCAGTAAAGCCTCATTAAAAATGCTGAAAGCTTACTCATGGCCGGGGAATATTCGTGAATTACGCAATCTTTGCGAAAGGCTGAGTATTTTGTTAGCGGGTAGAACCATAGAGCCAGAAAATCTACCTCAAGAGTTTGTTAGAGCCATTAATACACCTAAAGTAACAGACTTTACGTTACCTGAAACAGGCTTGCAACTGGACGCTTTAGAAGCGAATTTAATTCATCAAGCTCTTAATCGCACACAAGGTAATCGCAGTAAGTCAGCTAAATTATTAGGGCTGTCTCGCGATACGCTGATTTATCGTATGCAAAAACACGGTGTGGCTTCACACTAAAAAAAACCGGTCAGGTTTTTAAAGCCTGACAGGTCTGTCATTTCGTCTAAGTACAAACTACGACTTAAAGACTTTGTAGTCTTGCCTGTCTCATCATCTGTTTTAAATCTTTCACCGTCTGCGCTAAACCTGAAAATAACGCTTGCGCAATAATCGAATGACCGATATTTAGCTCCACGATTTCGGGTATTGCACAAATCGCTTCAACATTATAAAAATTCAGCCCATGCCCCGCGTTTACTTGTAAGCCTGCACTATACGCATAATGCGCGGCTAAACGAATACGCTCAAATTCTTCGGCTTGTTGTACATGGGTTTTTGCATCCGCATAGCAACCTGTATGTAACTCTATCACAGGCGCACCTGCTTTAATGGCAGCATCAATTTGGGCTTCTTCGGGATCAATAAATAATGAAACCTCAATACCCGCTTCAGCTAATTTATCACAAGCAGATTGTAAGCGTGGTAAGTTACCTGCCACATTCAAACCGCCTTCAGTGGTTAATTCTTGGCGTTTTTCAGGGACTAAACAACAGGCATAAGGTTGGACTTTAACAGCAATAGCAACCATTTCATCGGTAACGCCCATTTCCAGATTCAAACGCGTGTGTATCATCTCCTTTAACAGAAAAATATCACGGTCTTGAATATGACGACGGTCTTCACGCAAATGTGCGGTAATACCATCCGCTCCTGCCTGCTCAGCAACTAATGCCGCTTGTAACGGTTCAGGATACAGCGTTCCTCGCGCTTGTCGTAGAGTGGCAACATGATCGATATTCACACCCAATAAAATTTGTGTTTTTTCCATGTTAGCCTCAGTCATTAAAGCCTAAACTTTGTAAAGCGCGTTCACTGTCTGACCAGCCTTTCTTCACTTTAACCCACAATTGTAGATAGACTTTTTGACCAATCAGTTTTTCTATATCGAGTCGTGCTTCTGTGCCAACACTTTTCAACATCTCGCCATCTTTGCCAATGACAATATTTTTTTGGGTCATGCGCTCTACCCAGATAATGGCGTATATTTTGGAGATATTGGGCTTTTCTTCGTAGCGTTCTATTTCTACCGTCAGTGAATAAGGTAGTTCTGCACCTAAACGACGGGTGAGTTTTTCTCTGACAATTTCAGCGGCTAAAAAGCGTTCAGATCTATCGGTGATTTGATCTTCAGGATAAATCAAATCACTTTCAGGCAATAATCCCATGATTAAACTTTCCAGTTCAGTCAAATTAGTGCCTTTTAATGCCGAAATAGGCACTAAGTGTTGAAATGGAAACCGATGCTGAGCGGTCGCAAAAAATTCCAGAATTTTTTCTTTATCTTGAACTTTATCGACTTTATTGACTGCCAAAATCACAGGCAAACCCGCTTGCTCTAGTTTTTTGAAAATAACTTCATCGTATTCATGCCACGATAAACCATCAATTAACCAAACAATCACATTCACGCCTAACAGTGACGTGTCAGCCGTGCGGTTTAAATAACGGTTCAATGCTCTTTGTTCACTGCTGTGCATTCCTGGGGTATCCATATAAATGGCTTGCCCTGCTTCGGTGGTATTAATACCTAAAATGCGGTGACGGGTGGTTTGCGGCTTGCGCGAAGTAATGCTGATTTTTTGTTTCAGCAAGTGATTCATCAGTGTTGATTTACCGACATTGGGGCGACCTATTAGGGCGACAAAACCGCAGTTCATTGCTTATCCTCATTTAATAATTGGAGCATTTGTTCGGCGGCTGCCTGCTCAGCTTTTTTTCTGGAAATACCGGTACCTACACTCGTTTTTGTTGTTAACGGCACAGTACACTTGACCTTAAAGGTTTGTTCATGGGCAAGTCCAGACATAGTGATTAACTCATAATCAGGCAAGTCCATTTTTTTAGCTTGCATTAATTCTTGCAATTGCGTTTTGGGGTCTTTTTGCCAATTATCTAACGATAACGAGGCTAGTTTTTCCGCAAATAATTGACTAATCCATTGCTGACAAGCATCTATCCCTTGATCGATGAATAATGCCGCCATCACCGCTTCCAGTGCATCCGACAAAATAGAATCACGGCGAAAACCACCGCTTTTTAATTCGCCTGAGCCTAATAATAAATAATCGCCTATTTGATGCTCTCTAGCCAGTTCTGCTAATGAACTTTGATTCACTAAACTGGCACGAAGCCGACTTAAAACACCTTCAGGCGCAGTTGGAAATTGTTGATACAATTGCTCAGCGATGACAAATCCTAAAATTGAATCGCCCAAAAATTCTAAGCGTTCATTATTTTTTGAGCTGGCACTACGATGAGTTAAAGCCATCGTAAAAAGCGCGGGATTATTAAAGGTCAAGCCCAGTTTTTTACACAAGACCTCTGGCTTTTTTATCACGAATTACTATCCTCCTATTTGATAATAACCGTATCATCAAACTGAACTAAAATACTGGCATTACCAACCAATTTTTTAACCACTTCATATTCAACATGTATTTTTGTGCTGCCATTATCTTCTTTACCGATAGTGACATTGTCTTTAGTTACCAAATCATCAATATAATTAATGCCCAGTATTTTAAATAGTCTACTTGAAACTTGTTCGGGGCTTTCTCCCTTCACTTCAGGATTATTTTTAAGTGCATCCAACGCGCTGACTACTTTACCGTGATCCATATAAATGGGTACGATATTAAGTGCTAATAAGAATATAGAAATAACAACGACAGCGACACAAATGATTGAAATCATAGTCATGCCTTGTTGCTTTTTGAGTGATGCTTTCATTTTTCTCTCCAATCAGTTTAAAAAGAATGTCATTGCAATACCGTACCAATGCGATCCAATCCTACGCCTTTATGCTGCCAGTCCCAGCTCATCCAAATAAAAAAGGCTTTACCCACTAAATTTTCTTCTGGTACAGTCCCCCAATAGCGACCGTCATTACTATTATCACGATTATCGCCCATGACAAAATAATTGCCTTTGGGAACAACATAAACACCTTCAGCAGACGATGCGTCATGTCTAATAAGAATATTATGCTCGACACCTGTTAAATTTTCTAGCAACAACTCAGCACCTGTCATATCCTCGCCTTGCCCAACACCGTGGTAAGTCCCCAGTGATTGATAGCTAACCGCTTGGTCATTGACATAAAGCTTTTTATTTTCATAAGTGATTTTATCGCCGGGTAAACCAATCACTCGCTTAATATAATCAACCGTCGGGTCTTTAGGATAGCGAAACACCACAATATCACCCCGAGCGGGCTTATTTATTTCTAATATCTTAGTATTAAATACCGGTAAGCGTATACCGTAAGTAAATTTATTCACTAAAATAAAATCGCCGATTAGCAACAATACAATTAACACCACAGGGAAGAAAGACCGCGCATATTCAACCGCCCACGGCTCATTTGCTTCATCAAAAACCCGTCCTTTAGATTTAAGAAATAGTAAATAACCGCCCCACACCAGCCCCGTTATGATGGTCGCAACCAACAAAAAAAAGGAAAAATCAAAATCCATAACCATCCTAATAGTAAAAATTATTCTTTATTCAGTTGCAATACCGCTAAAAATGCCTCTTGAGGTATCTCAATATTGCCCACTTGCTTCATACGTTTCTTGCCATCCTTTTGTTTCTGCAATAATTTTTTCTTACGGCTAATATCACCGCCATAACATTTTGCAGTCACATCCTTACGCATGGCTTTAACCGTAGAACGTGCGATAATTTTAGAACCAATTGCCGCTTGTATTGCCACTTCATACATTTGCTTTGGAATCAAATCCTTCATTTTTTCTACCAAAGCCCGTCCGCGTGATTGGCTATTGTCTTTATGAACAATAATTGATAAAGCATCGACTTTTTCCGCATTAATCAACACATCCAACTTCACTAAATCGGCTTCTTGAAAGCGCAAAAACTCATAATCAAAGGAAGCAAAACCGCGACTCACCGATTTTAAACGGTCAAAGAAATCCAGCACCACTTCACTGAGCGGCATTTCATAATGTAACGATACTTGACCTGCGACATACTGCATATCTTTTTGTACACCGCGCTTTTCGATACACAATGTAATCACATTGCCCAAATACGCTTGTGGCACTAAAATATTAGCGCGAATAATCGGTTCACGAATTTCTTTCACCGTGCCGTTTTCAGGCAGTTTGGCGGGGTTGTCCACCATGAGAATTTCATCCGTTTGCGTGATGACTTCATAAATTACTGTCGGTGCAGTGGTAATCAAATCAACGTTGTATTCGCGTTCCAAGCGTTCTTGCACGATTTCCATGTGCAGCATTCCTAAAAATCCACAACGAAAACCAAAGCCTAAAGCTTGAGACGTTTCAGGTTCAAACTGTAACGCGGCATCGTTCAAATTTAATTTATTCAGAGCTTCACGCAAGTCTTCGTAATTATCGGAACTGACAGGGTACATACCCGCAAATACGCGCGGTTGTACGCGTTGAAAACCAGTCAGTTGTTCAGCCGCAGGTTTATCCGTCCAAGTGATGGTATCGCCGACCGGTGCGCCGAAAATATCCTTAATTCCCGCAACAACGTAGCCCACTTCGCCGGTGTTTAAGCAGTCTCTTTCTAACCGCTTAGGTGTGAACACGCCGACGGTTTCAGCGATAAACGACTTACCCGTGGACATGATGGTAATTTTTTGTTTGCGCTTGATGCTACCGTGAACAATACGCACCAAGGACACCACGCCCAAATAACTATCAAACCACGAATCAATAATAAGAGCTTGCAACGGACCATCAATATTACCTTGTGGCGGCGGTATTTTAATAACCAGTTGTTCCAACACATCTTGAACGCCTAAACCCGTTTTCGCGCTAATCATCAAGGCTTCATCGGCTGGAATACCAATCACTTCCTCGATTTCAGCCAGTACACGCTCAGGTTCAGCCGATGGTAAATCGATTTTATTTAATACGGGGACAACTTCCAGCCCTTGTTCAATTGCCGTGTAACAATTCGCCACACTTTGCGCTTCTACACCTTGCGCCGCATCCACCACTAACAACGCACCTTCGCACGCCGCTAAAGACCGCGAGACTTCATACGAAAAATCCACATGTCCCGGCGTATCAATAAAATTAAGCTGATAGGTTTCGCCGTCTTTGGCTTTAAAGTCCAACGTCACACTCTGTGCTTTAATAGTGATGCCACGCTCTCTTTCAATATCCATAGAATCAAGTACTTGCGCCGACATTTCGCGGTTACTTAAACCGCCGCAAAGTTGAATAAAACGGTCAGCAAGCGTTGATTTGCCATGATCGATATGCGCGATAATGGAGAAGTTACGAATATGTTTTAAATCCACGGTGTTTTAACTGTAGTGAGGTTCTAAGAGGTTACGCTTAGCGGGTCAGCTCAGCATAATTTGAAAAGGATTGTATTATAACAGACACGCGCCACTCAAAGCCTAGATTGTTTGTGTCAATGATGTAAACATTGGGAGAAATGTAGATCGGGATGTCGCGATAGCGTAATTCCAGCAATAGCGTTGCTTGTACGGGGATTCGCCAGCACATCCAGAAAGTATTGCACTTTTTGCTAAAATGCTTACAATGAATTATCGAGTCCAGCAACATATCGGTGGCTGGTATATAAAAATCCATGTTAATAAACAGACTATTAAGTCACTTTTAGAAAACATAGCCAAAGCATTGAAATGCCAATTCGCGTTGAAACCGTAGCAAATTAATAAATGAGAGGGAGCAAAAAACAAGTTTTTTACTCCAACGGAAATTTAAAGACTACTTTAAAAACCAAATTCCCGCACCGCTAACAGCAATAAAACACCCTCTAAGCCCGCCGTGGACTTGTTAATGGATCACGGTTTGACCGCGAAACAGCATAAATCCAATCATCATGGTCATTTTATTCATTTATTTGATAACAAAATCTAATAATATCGTTTTATTAAATTAAGAAAGTCACACTAAACTATTTACCAATGTTTTTGAAAAACAAGTTTACATCATTAAGAAATTTTAATGAGCTGTCATCAAAGGTTCATTAATTTTATTTAAAGTTAGTTAGCTTTTAATTGTTTTATCGAGGTAAAGTCAATGTCTAGCGA
>NQJH01000368.1 GCA_002256685.1 Methylococcaceae bacterium NSP1-2
TGCCCCGATGACTTCAACATTAGCCACGGCGGTGACATTTTCATAATTGGTAACGGCTATACCAACACCCGCTAAATCAGCGGCGGGAATTATGTCTGCGGCGGCTTTTGCCATTGCACAGGCGGCTTTACCAAAGGCAATCAGGTGAATTTTTCCTGCGGCTGCGTGATGCAGATTTAAACAGCGTTTCACCGCTTGATAAGGGTCAGCGGCAGCAACACCTGCTTGAAAAATTTGCAGGGCGTGTTGTTTTAATAGCGAGGTCACGCAGCGGATGCCATCGCTTTGGCTAAGGCAAAAATCGCTTCTGCATCCAATACTTGTTTGTTATCGGTAAATAATTGCGCGATACAGGCACGATGCAAAGCAAGCTTTAACGCGCCGAAACCAATCGCACCCCAGATAATTTTACCGTGGCGGTCGATGCCTTTGTCCATCATATCTGTACCACCAATGCCTAACGGCGGCGTGGCATTCGCATCTGCAATCATTTCGATGTTACTGTTGGTTTGCCATTGTTCAGCGGTGAGTAATTCAACACCTGCCGCGCCTGTGGCTAGAACAATATTAGCGTGTTCAATGGCATTGGCTCTGGCATCATTATCAAAGGCTTCGACGGGCGTTACATCAACTTCAAAGCGGGCTTTGATATGCTCACAGGCTTGCACAGCACGTTCCATTTTTCTAGCGGTGAGCGTTACTTTCGCCCCTTCTCTGGCTAACATTGCCGCTGCGCGTTGTCCGACGGGACCTGTTCCTGCTAACACCACGGCTTTTTTACCGTTGAGTGTGCCACTAGCGGCAAGTTTTGCGACCGCTGCGGCGGCGGTGGTATTACTGCCGTTACTGTCTAGCATGACCGAGACTTGAAAGCCGTAAAAAAAATGCCGTTGCACAGCGGCAAATAACGCTTCACCGGCAACGATGTCACTACCGCCGACAAAAATCGCGGTATTTTTTTTATCTTTAGGGGCGCGAGTAAAAATAGCCCCTTCGACCAATGCGGTAACATTGTCAGGCGTTAAACCGCCGTGTCCAATGACATGATCGGCACCGCCATCATAAGCAACGACGGTATCAAAAACAGCGGGGTAAGTATCGGTATCAAATTGAAAGAGTAATTTCTTCATGCTAGCCCTGAGATGTGTGATGATTTTAACCACTATTATACCCGATAAAAAAAACCACGCCGTGATTAAGCCGCCGATGATTAACGGGTTCTGGCAGGTAAATGGTAAAACTGTGTGCTATGATGACAATTGATGTATTTTAAACAGAAAAAAGCTAATTCGTTCGACTCGTGCCGTGCCTTCAGCTCTTAAAAGCATTGGTTTTTTGGCACTATTTTTATTGTATAAACCAGTTAAGGAAATTGAATGAAAACACCTATTCACATAGCAGTTACCGGCGCGGCAGGGCAAATTAGTTACTCGTTGCTATTTCGGTTAGCATCGGGTTCGTTGTTAGGTCCTGAACAACCTATTGTTTTACATTTGCTGGAAATTACGCCTGCGTTAAAGGCGTTAGAAGGCGTAGTCATGGAGTTAAAAGATTGCGCTAGCCCGTTATTACGGCGTATTGAAATGACCGATGATCCTAAAATTGCGTTTAAAAATGTGGATTATGCGTTTTTAGTCGGTGCGCGTCCAAGAGGCGCGGGCATGGAGCGTAAAGACTTATTAGAAATGAATGCTGAAATTTTTTCGGCGCAAGGTAAAGCCTTAAATGAAGTCGCCAGCCGTGATGTTAAAGTCTTGGTGACGGGTAATCCTGCCAATACTAACGCCTTAATTGCGTTAAAAAACGCGCCTGATTTAAGTCCTGCGAATTTTTCCTGCATGACGCGCTTAGATCATAATCGTGCGATTAGTCAGTTAGCAGAAAAATGTGGCGTGCTAGTGACCGATATAAAAAATATGACCATCTGGGGTAATCATTCAAACACTCAATATCCAGACTTACATCACGCTAAAGTCAAAGGACAAGACGCGCTGTCTTTGGTCGATAATGATTGGTTTGTGAATGATTTTATTCCGACCGTTCAACAACGTGGCACGGCGGTTATTGCGGCGAGAGGACACAATTGACCAAATGCGCTCATGGGCATTAGACACAGAAGAAGGTGATTGGGTCAGTATGGGCGTATTGTCCGATGGCAGTTATGGTATCGATAAAGGCTTGGTGTATTCGTTTCCCGTCACCGTGATTAATGGCAAAGTCAGTATTGTTAAAGACCTGCCGATTAATGAGTTTAGTAAGAAAAAAATGCGTGAGACGGAAGCAGAATTAAAAGAAGAACGTGACGCAGTGAAACACTTGTTTTAACCATTAAGAGACAGCGGAGTACAAAAACCTGTTTTTGTACTCCGCTAAACGCTATCGGTTTTTAATAACGAAAATTACCGTGTTGCTCAGGTACATCACGGCGTGTCGCCCCCGTATAAAGCTGTCTAGGACGACCAATTTTTTGTTCGGACGACCAATTTTTTGTTCTGGATCTCCAATCATTTCATCCCAATGCGCAATCCAACCGACTGTTCTACCCATTGCAAACATCGCAGTGAACATATTGGTTGGAATACCTAACGCGTGTAGCACAATGCCCGAATAAAAATCCACATTCGGATACAGTTTTTTGCTGATAAAATAATCATCTTCTAAGGCAATACGCTCCAATTCTAACGCCAATTTAAACAATCTATCATCATGTAAACCTAACTCCGTCAACACTTCATGACACGTTGCCCGCATTAATTTAGCGCGTGGATCATGATTTTTATAAACCCGATGTCCAAAACCCATCAATCTAAACGGATCATTTTTATCTTTCGCTTTAGCGATAAATTCAGGAATACGCGAGACATCACCAATACTTTCTAGCATGTGCAGCACGGCTTCATTCGCACCGCCATGAGCCGCACCCCACAAACACGCAATACCTGCGGTAATACACGCATAAGGATTTGCGCCACTCGAACCGGCCAAACGCACAGTTGACGTGGAGGCATTTTGTTCATGATCGGCATGAAGAATCAGAATTCTGTCCAGTGCGCGAACTAACACAGGATTAGCCTCAAACTCATCACACGGTGTACCGAGCATCATACGCATAAAGTTTTCCACATAACTGAGTTTGTTTTGTGGGTACATGAACGGCAAACCGGTACTGTATTTATGACACATAGCAACAATGGTGGGCACTTTCGCAATTAAACGAATCGCGCTTAAATCACGGTCTGCTTTCGATTTAATATCCAGAGCATCATGATAAAACGCGGATAACGCACCGACTACTGCCACCATAATCGCCATCGGATGGGCATCACGACGGAAGCCCTTAAAGAAATTAGTGAGCTGATCATGCACCATCGTATGAATAGTAATCGTACCTTCAAACGTATCCATTTCAGCTTTATTAGGCAACTCACCATTCAGCAATAAATAGCAAACCTCCAGAAAAGTACATTTTTCCGCAAGCTGTTCAATGGGATAGCCACGGTAAAGTAAGATACCCTCTTCACCGTCTATGTAAGTGATCGTTGAACTGCAACTGGCTGTCGAAGTAAAACCGGGGTCATAAGTAAACATACCCGTTTGTTTATACAGCGTTTGCACGTCTAGGACATCGGGACCTATCGTGCCAGATAAAACAGGTAACTCACACAAAGACTGTGCGTTCTCATTTAAACTAAGATTGCGTAGATTGGTCATGAATTTTCTCTTTGGTTTTAAAAATGATTTAACACTTTACATTATC
>NQJH01000369.1 GCA_002256685.1 Methylococcaceae bacterium NSP1-2
CAAATAAACCGACAAACGGCGCAGTACTACCGATACTTGCCAATAGCGTTAAACCGCTTTCCATGGTGTGTTGTTCCTGTTGTAATTGTACACGCAAGGCTTGTTCCAACAATTCCGTCGAATCGCCGCAGTGTTTAAGCATTTTCCCCGCCGAACGTTGATGCTCCTCAAGCCACGTTAAGCCTTCATAGGCAAGCCGCGCTTGCGAGCCTTTGGCTAATTCGGGCGGTAACGTTTTGACTTGTTTTAAATCAGGCAACTTCCAAAACGCATTTTCAAAACGTTCATTACAGCGTCTGTTATAAAAAAACTGCCAGATTTTGAAAAAAATCAGCGTCCAGGTCGTGACTGAAAAAACCAGTAACGTGTAAAGTGTTGCATCAATAATAAATTCGGGGGCAATATTCGTGGGCATTCGGTCATTATCCTTGTATAAATTTTTAAAAGTTATTGTTCGAGTTTGAATTGTAGCCTTTGCACCGCACGTTGCGGCACAGCGACACCGTTGACAATTTTTTCTTTAAATTTCCATTTGTTAATTGCAGTGAGTGCGGAATCATCAAAAATATTTTTGGGTTCTGAGTCCACGACGACTGCATCATCAACTGATCCGTCAGTTTGAATGGTAAATTCGACTTTTACCCACCCTTCAATATGCCGGCTGGCAGCGCGAGCCGGATATTTTGGTGGTACACGAACCAATGGCACAACACCTGAAACGACAGTTTTGCTGCTATCGCGTCCATGTCCTGTTGTTTCTGTGGTTTTGGCGGCAGCACGTGAATTTGATGAAGCTGAAGGAGCGGCAACGGGTGCTGGCGCAACGACAGGGGGCGCGGGTATAAAAGCAGGCACAGGCTCAAATTTTGGCACCGGTATAACTTCTTTTATTTCTGCCGGCCTTTGCTTAGGTGCGGGCGCAGGTTTTTTTACCACGACTGGTTTTTTAACCGGTTGAGGTGGTTTTACGACGGGTTTGGGTTTTATGGGTTCTTTTTTGGCGGGCGGTGGCGCGGGCGGCGGTTCTTTTACCACTTTTTTTACAATCGGTTCAGGTTTTGGCAACAACACTACTTCCATGACGACAGGTGTTTTTTTTTGTTCCGTTTTAGGTACGTTCATTAAATATAACGCTAAGGTCATGTGTAACACCACAACCACCGTCAGCAGCAAACCAGCAACAAGACGCGATTTTTTCTGATGTTCCAATAGATTAAATGTAGAGTAATTGAAATCAATACAATTTGATGAGGACATGAAACGATGAGTGTTTAAAAATGTGTCGTTGTCTATAGAATTGCGCTAATTATAACGAATTGCCAATAAAATAGCCTGTTAACTGATGTTACGCAATGGCTAAGAAATTTTTACCACGAAGGCACGAAGAACACGAAGATTTAAAAGGCTGCCTTATGGCATATAATTTTCAGCCAAGTTATCGACCTCTCAGGTAACTTTTATATCGAAGATGGGAATACTTGGGAGCCCTCACAGTATGATTTTGGCGTGCCATCCTTCGACCAGCCCTTTAGTCCCGAGCACAGCCGAAGGTTCAGGACGAACTGCATCAATGTTTCAAATACCAAAGCTATTTCATGCGCATTCTTTATGAGAACCTATCATTTCACAATGGCTGAAGATTGCAGTCATCGGGAAGCACTCTATAACTTCGTGTTCTTCGTGCCTTCGTGGTGTTTATGTGGCCTGCTTAACATCAGTTGTTAACTGAAATTAAGTTCACTTAAAAGAACAAATCTTTTTTTATGTCGCTGTTGGTTTGTGTCGCCAGCAAATATAACCCGTAATAAACAATTACAGAAAAGTAAGCCCAGCCATAAAAACTAATATGTGTCCCATTATGTCCAAGGCTTATTCTTAATTTGGCCGCCCGGCATCGGTAAAATGCATCCGGCTTTAGGTATCGATCTGAAAGTCATTGATGCAGTTTATGCGGTTTGTTTCAGCACCGCTCTGACCTTGATTGAAGCGCTGGAACCGGCCGAGTTAAAATATGAACTGAAAAAAAATCAATCGAATACAAGTTAACAGTCAGCGATTCAATTAAATAATTCAATTA
>NQJH01000370.1 GCA_002256685.1 Methylococcaceae bacterium NSP1-2
GTTAGCTCTCTAAGAACCGCAGTCAACGTTTATTATTATGAAATTAAAGACCTGATTGCCGCCGTTCCTGATGTTGGCAAACCCTCAGCGACCTTTCGCAATAGCGGTAATCAACAAGGCTATGGCAGCGAATTTGAATGGAACTGGCAGGCAAATGAGGAATGGAGCGTTTCGGGTAATTACGCGTGGCAACATGCCATTAATCAACAAACTCACAACCGCATAACTTATGTTCCTGAACATCATGTTTATGTCGCCGTCGATTGGCAGTTTTTACCTCAGTGGCAATTACAGCCACAGATTAATTGGATTGGTGGTCGAGTACCTGCAAGCACTGATAATAGAGCATTGCAAGATTACCAAACGGTTGACTTAACATTAAGAGGAAAACAATTGTTTGGGCATTTGAATCTAACTGGGTCAGTACGCAATTTGTTAGATGCTAAAAACAACCTTGAACCTGCCCCAACATCATTACCACAAAATATCCCAATGTCAGGCAGGTTGTTTTACCTTGAAGCTGCCGTCAATTTTTGATAATGTTATCTTGTTTTCAATATTGTCCATTATTCGTCAACATCCGCCAATACTCTAAGTTTTTTTCAGCAACATCATTTAAAAGGTCATCTATTTTAATGGCACATGGCAGTCGCATTCCGTGGTAATCCACTAATGGACCCATTTCAACAACATGTATGCCTAATGTTGAAACAACGCGCTTCAATGCAGGATCGATAATGGCGTACCAATAATGAATATTATGTTCAGCACTCATTTTGATAGCACAAGCAAATAGTGCTAGTGTTAGATGAGCAGAACTGTCTTTTTCTCTTCGTGAAAAACGACTTTCATCTTCATCATTAGTGACCAATAACCCTTGTTCATTTGCTCTACGCCTAAAATGTTTCGAGACACAAAACCGCGACAATTCAGCTATGTTAGCGCGGCGCATGGTTTTTAGTAACGCCATATTATCAATTTGACTATAAACTTCTATGGGAAATAGTTTTTGTAGATTCGAATCAAATAATGACTGGAATGATGGTCATATTCGTCATGTTCCACACCATTCGCATCGGGTTCGAGAAAGTTCCTTTCAAGACAATACACTTGATAACGTAACTTATAAACTTCTTGCTTAAGTTCATCGGTATTGGCGGGTATCATTTCGAAATAGTTATTAAAAGCATCAATAATGCTCATTTACCACTCTATTTTAATTAAAAAGTACACTATTCAATAGCCTTAAAACCAATATCAGTACGGTAGTAGAGTCCGTTCCAATGAATGGGTTTAGCCAACGCATAAGCATTGGCTTGCGCTTCTTTAATAGTATCCCCTAACGCGCAGGCGCATAATACTCTGCCGCCTGCGGTAACAATATCATCACCCACTTGTTTGGTGCCTGCATGAAATACTTTGCTAGTTTCATCATCTGCCGTGGGTAAGCCAGAAATAATCGCGCCGCTTGCATAATTATCAGGATAACCACCTGCGGCTAACACCACGCCTAAGGCAACACGCTCATCCCAGTCACTACTGACTTTATCAAGATTACCCGCCAGAGCTGCCTCACACAATTCCACTAAATCACTTTTTAAGCGCATCATAATGGGTTGTGTTTCAGGATCACCAAAGCGGCAGTTGTATTCCAACACTTTAATGTCACCATTGGGACTAATCATTAAGCCGGCATACAAAAATCCAGTATACGGCAAACCGTCTGCCGCCATGCCTTTTAGCGTCGGTTCAATCACTTCTTGCATGACCCGTTGATGAATCTCAGGAGTCACAATCGGCGCAGGTGAATAAGCACCCATACCACCGGTATTCGGACCTTTATCACCGTTATCCCGCGCTTTATGATCTTGTGAAGTTGCCATAGGCAGCGCGTGTTTACCATCGGCAATAACAATAAAACTGGCTTCTTCACCTTGCAAAAATTCTTCGATAACCACACGATGACCGGCATTACCAAAGGCATTACCCGATAACATATCTTCAACCGCCGCAATCGCTTCTGCTTCAGTTTGGGCAACTATCACACCTTTACCAGCCGCTAAACCATCGGCTTTAACCACGATGGGCGCACCGTGTTGTTGAATGTAAGCAATGGCTTGTTGTTGATCGGTAAAGCTTTGATAACGTGCCGTTGGAATACCATGTCGAATCATGAAATCTTTACAAAAGGTTTTTGAACCTTCTAATTGCGCGGCTTTAGCCGATGGACCAAAACAAGCTAGACCTGCTTGTTGAAAGCTGTCAACAATGCCTAATACTAAAGGAATTTCAGGACCGATAATGGTTAAATCAATATGTTCTTGTTGCGCGAATGCCAGTAAACCAGCAATATCATTCACGGCAATGTCAACATTTTCCACAGAGGATTCAAGTGCTGTACCCGCATTACCCGGTGCGACAAACACTTTTTCAACTTTAGCAGATTGTTTAGCTTTCCAAGCGAGGGCGTGTTCACGTCCACCGTTACCGACGATGAGGATTTTCATAAGGCGTTCTCGTAAATAATATTATCTCTAGTTCCCACGCGCTGCGTGGGAATTCATGCAGACCGCGCTGCGGTCTGTTCAACGCGGCGCGTTGACACTGCATTCCCACGCAGCGCGTGGGAACGAGAAAACATCATGAAAATCGCCATCGTTAAACTTTCTGCCTTAGGTGACATTGTTCATGCAATGGTTGCCTTGCAGTTCATCAAAGCCCACTATCCAGACGCACAAATTGATTGGTTAGTTGAACAGGGTTTTGCCGAGGTGTTACGGCATAACCCTGATATTACCAACCTACTCACGGTCAATTTAAAAGCCTTAAAAACCAACAAAGCGGCAATTTTTCAGCAAATTAAACAAGTGCGTGATTACGCAAAAAATCACTACGATTTAGTGATTGATGCGCAAGGGCTGATTAAATC
>NQJH01000127.1 GCA_002256685.1 Methylococcaceae bacterium NSP1-2
AAATTACCAGTTTGCCAGAGCGTTTTTTAACTGAGATTCGCCGCAAAACCTTTGGCTTTATTTTTCAGCAACCGAATTTAATTAAAGGCATTTCTGTATTGGACAATGTGATGCTACCCGCTTACCCCTTGGGTGAAAAACGCAGTCATTTAAAAGCCAAAGCTTTACACGGTTTAGCGGAACTGGATTTATCCACTAAAGCCAACTCCAAAATCGAGTGGTTATCGGGTGGTGAAGCGCAACGTGTGTCCATCGTGCGGGCATTAATTAACAATCCCAGCATTATTATTGCCGATGAACCTACCGCGCATCTGGATACCAAGCTGTCTTACCGTTTTATGGAGATTGTCGAAAAATTCAAAGCCGATGGTAAAACCGTGATTATCACCAGCCATGACCCGCTGGTTTACGATTCCGCTATGGTGGATTGTGTGGTTAATTTACGCGATGGCAAAATTGAGGACGCGCCACCATGATTTTGCATCCTACCGTTATTGCCAATTTGTTGGCGGCGTACATTGCCAGTTTCATGCTGGTGTATGCCGCTTTCTACGGCACGCAAATTCTGAAACATTGGAATATTGCCAGCGGTGAAGAATTACAGCTCATTTTAGAGCGTAAAACCTATTTAATTTCAACACTGCTCAGTTATGTATTTGGCTTACAACTGCTCTCGCTGTTTTTATTTATTTTTACCGCTGATAGTTTAAGAACGCTGTTTGTCGGTGCGATGTGTGCCGCAGGGACGTTAAATGTCAACAGCTTTGGTTATCCAACGCTGGTACTGAAAATTGTTAATTTTATTTTTGCAGGGCTGTGGCTGGTATTAAATCACGCTGACAATCAAGGCTATGACTATCCACTGATTAAAAAGAAATACCTGCTATTGGTTATTATCGCGCCTTTTATCGTCGTGGAAACCTTACTGGAAAGCGCATATTTTTTAGGCATGGAAGCCGATGTCATTACCTCTTGCTGTGGCAGTTTGTTCAGTAGTGAAAAAAAATCGGGTTTAGGTTCGGAGATTGCCTCCTTACCTGCTATTCCGATGTTGTGGACTTTTTATGTGGCAATGCTCATAACACTGAGCAATGGTGTATATTTTTACTGCAAAGCGAAGCTGGGTTATCTGTACGCGCTGTTAAGTTTGTTGATGTTTGTTATCGCACTGTTTGCCATTGTATCGGTTATTTCCATTTACATTTACGAGCTACCAACGCATCACTGCCCGTTTTGCATCATCATGGAAGAGTACAGTTATATCGGCTATTTATTGTATGTGTTGTTGTTTGGTGCGGTGGTTACAGGGTGCGGTGTTGGTATTTTGTTACCCATTCGTAACGTGGAAAGCCTGAAAAACTTACTTGATGATTTTGTCCATAAATTGGCATTAACCTCGATGCTGATGTACAGCGCGTTTACGCTGCTGGTTACTTACAAAATTATTTTTTCTAACCTGATTATGTAAGCTCACTATGAAAATTCAATTAAAACTTGGACTATTAGTTTTACTGTTCTTTAGCTTAATGACGGTAAGTTATGCCGAAGACGTTACTATAAAAAAAAGTGACCGCTGCCCTGTGTGTGGGATGTTTGTTTATAAATATCCCAAGTGGGTGGCGCGTATTGGCTTTCAAGATGGCAGTAATTATTTTTATGACGGTGCTAAAGATATGTTCAAACATATTTTTGATACTGCTAAATACACACCCAACAAAACCAAAGAGCAGATTAAAAGCATTGAAGTCACGGATTATTATGAAGTGGAATTAATCGACGCTAAATCGGCTTTTTATGTGCTGGGTTCGGATGTGTTAGGACCTATGGGGCATGAATTATTGCCGTTTAAAGATAAAGAAGCGGCGCAGGAATTTTTAGAAGACCATCACGGAAAATCCATCATCGGTTTTCAGGACGTGACCCCCGCCATGATTGAATCATTGGACAAACGCGAATGAAACACCTGTTATTAGTTTGCTTGCTTATTATGACATTGACCGCCTGTCAACAGCACAGTAGCGGCTTACAAGTCGGTGATGCTATGCCTGTAGTCAGCTTAAATAATTTTCAGGGTAACGCAGTCAAACTGCCAGACGAGTTTAAAGGTAAAGTCACACTGATTCATTTTTGGTCAATTGATTGTCATTTTTGCGATAAAGAAGTATTGATAGCGTTAGAACCGCTGTATGCAAAATATAAACCACAAGGTTTTGTCCCCATCGCCATTAACGCAAGCCCCATAAAACCGAATGATGAGCGACTAAAACGCTTTGAAAAACTCACTTATCCGCTGTTAGTGGATGAATACGGTTTGATTGCCAAACAATTCGGTGTTATCGGTTTACCCACCACCTTTGTATTTGATAGCACAGGCGTATTACGAGAAAAAGTGACGGGTGAAGCAGGCATGGAAGAATATGAAAAACGTTTAATCACTGTGTTAACTAGGAGGTCTTTATGACTAAGTATCTAAAAATGGGACTGCTACTGCTCTTCCCGCTATTGTTCATGTCATCGTGGGTATATGCCGATGACCATCAGGAGCGTCCTAGCTGTCGCGTTTGTGGTATGTGGATTGATGAGTATAAAAAAAGCTCGGCTGAACTGGTTTATAAGGATGGCAAAAAAGAGTTCACCTGCGGTGTCGCCTGTATGTTGCGGGAAATTGAGGATGCAGGTGGTATTGATGCCTTTGAATCGGTCAAAGTACATGATTGGGTGAGCGGAAAATTGGTCGATGCTGAAAGTGCGACTTATGTAGTCGGCAGTAAAGTGATACCCGATATGGTGCCTAATTACATTGCTTTTGCTAATCGGAATGAAGCCGAAGCCTTTGCCGCCAAAGAAGGCGGCGATATTATGGATTTTAATATTGCTTACGAGGATGTTTCACCCGTTGGTACAACTGCGCCGTTTCGGCTTCGTACCGCCGTAACACCGGGTAAAGGTAATTTTAGCGTCGGTATGGTCTATGGTTACACGCAAAAAGATCGCATTAAAAACGGCTCTAATGGCTCACAACCTTATGATTTTATCAGTAGCAATCGCGCACAACCACGCGCCCCCAGTCAATTTGAAGGGCATCAACAAGCCATAACGTTCAATTATTCGCCTACCGATGATCTCGCGCTTTTTATGAACGTGCCTTGGATGGAAAGACGAAGCAAGACTTTCACTCAAGCAGTACCCGGCAGAATCAATGAAGAAGTCGGTAATGAAAACGGTATTGGTGATATTACGATAGAAGGTCGTTATAACCTATGGCGTAGCACTCGTTGGGATAAATTTGCTACTGTTTTACTGGGGACTACCTTACCGACTGGGCAGTTTACGGGTACTCGTTCGCTAACCGCTGATCCAGCGACTAGAACCCGACTCATTGCCACAGGTCCTGCATTACAATTGGGTAAAGGCGTAGCCAGTTTTACTGGCGGATTATTGTACTCAGAACGCTGGAAAGACTGGTGGTTACACACCTCCGCGTTATACACCGTCAACCCTGAAAATGATGACGATTTTTCCTTTGGTGATGTCGCTAACATCGGTGTGGCACTGCATTACACACCCAATTATGATGTAATGGTCGGTGTGGAACTTGATACCAGCTACAGTGAGAAAAACCAAGATCAAGGACAAAAAATCGGCAATAGCGGTGGCACAGTCACTAATCTGGCATTTGTCGGTGATTGGCGTTTTTTGAATGCCTTCGGTGGTAATTTTAAACTGCGTGGTTCGGTTGGCTTACCTATTTATGAAGACTTAAATTCCAGAACTGTGAGAAATGCACGAGGTCAACCCTTTGAACAAGTACAATTAGGAGACGGTTTTTTTGGCAATGTTGCCATTCAATGGACTTTCCGTGACTCACCACAAATGTAGTGACAACACCAAGACCTTTCAGCTTTTTAAAACTTGAAAGGTCTCGGCTTGAAACCGCTGTAATACACTTTATATTCCACTTGCGATGCCTAAGCCTAAATACCTGCTCTTGATTTGTTTTCTTGGTCTGATTAACACAGTCTGTGCAGATGAAGTGCTGCCACCCGACGAAGCCTTTGCCTTAACAGTCAAGGTAAAAAATAAAAACACCCTACTATTATCTTGGGATATTGCCGACCAGCATTATCTTTATCAACAAAAATTTCAATTTACCAGCGCGACTACAGGCATAACACTGGGACAGCCCATTTTTCCTGCGGGCGAAATTAAACAAGATAAATTTTTCGGTACGGTGACTATTTACCGCGAACACTTAGATATTGAACTTCCATTGCAATATTATTCCCCTGAACTCAATAAACTGGATTTAAACGTCAGCTTTCAAGGCTGCGCTGATGTGGGTATTTGCTATATGCCTATCGAAAAAACAGTCGCTATCGACTTAGTTACTAGCAGTCTATTACAACGCCTTGATACTTTATTACAGGGCAAATAGGGCTGTATGCTGGGTCGGGTAATTGTTCAGAGTGAAACAGATTGTGTACTGCTTCATGTGAGCCGCTTACGTTTCGTGGTAAAGTAGCAACCGTTTTTACTGCGAGTTAAGCAGTTTTGTTGCCAGCGTTTTGCGGCACTTTTTTAATGGTTAATGACTAATAATGAACGAAGAACACGATTACGAATACGAATATGATGAAAACGGTGAGATAGTCTATTACGCCGTCCGTCCCAATAAAACGAAGATAAAACAAGAGATGGCAGCACTTTTCACGCTAGCTGAGGAATTGTCGGCATTATCGGCAACGCATATAAAAAGTCTTGAACTGCCTGAAATTATTGATAAAGCGGTAGTCGAAGCCTCAAAAATGTCCCACACAGGCGCGAGAAAACGCCTACTAAAATATATTGCAGGGCAACTGCATAAAATTGATGTCGATCCCATGTTAGAAAAATTGGCGCGTATCAAAAACACCAGTGCGCACGCGGTAAGAGAGCATCACATGGCCGAACACTGGCGCGATAAGCTAATTGCGGAAGGCAATGAAGCATTAACTGAATTTCTCTACGAGTACGATCACGCTGATAGACAACAGCTTCGACAACTCATGCGGAATGCGCAAAAAGAAGCTGAATTAGCAAAACCACCAAAATCGTCGCGCTTGTTATACCGTTATCTTAAAGATTTATTACAGAACGAATCGGAAGAAGCGGTGGAATTACTAACTGATGTCGAACAAGATGAAGAGGATGTTGACGACGAATTCGACAATGAGTTTGATGATGAAGACGAATTTGACGAGGATGAGGATTAGATCAAATACCGCCGTACAGACGTTGCATTGCAACGTCTGTACAGTAGCACACATTTTTATTGTTCAGGCAGTTGTAAATCTGCTGTTAAATTCCAAGCAGTGAACGGAAAAGGCAATGTTTCCGTGCAGAATGTTAAGTACAGCATAATATGATAAGTGTAGACAGAAAGGCTACGTCCAAAGCTGAGTATGTGTTGATTGGCTCTGCCCGTTAGCAGTGCAAACACGACTTGAAAAGCAGTCACTGCCCAAATCAATAATCTGACTAAACTGGCAATTGCTGCAAATACCAGCATAAAGAAAAATCGTTTCCAAATATCAAATTCGGCTAAATTGTAAGAAACTTGTTCGTCCATTGTGTATTAACCTCGGTTCATAATGTCGCGCAAATC
>NQJH01000371.1 GCA_002256685.1 Methylococcaceae bacterium NSP1-2
TGGCAATCAAGAGTTTGGTAATCCGCTACGCTTAAGACGGGCATTAGACACTGGGGTCAGAGTGGTCTTAGCGCATTGTGCCAGTAATGGCAATGATGTGGATTTAGATCAAGGTGCAAATGCACCGCGAGTCAGAAGTTATGATTTATTTGCCCGTTTGATGGATGAAGATGCTTATAAGTCGTTGCTAACTGCGGATATTGCGGGGATTACTCTGCGTAATCATGATTGGGTCATTAAGCCGTTATTAGCCCGTCCCGATTGGCATAGCCGCTTTTTGAATGGCTCAGATTATCCGTTAACGGGGATTGTGCCGCTATTTAATTTGAGTGGTTTAGTGGCAGAAAATTTGTTAGCCGCCGACTATCAACCGTTATTAGAGGAGTTACAACTTCACAATCCGTTGCTATTTGATTTCGCGCTGAAACGGTTATTACGCTTTGGTGAGCAAGCGTTTCCCGTGTCGGTGTTTGAAACACGGCGGTTTTTCAGCTGACATCACGCTTTGGGTAGGTAAGCAATTTGTAATAGCCACTGACTTTTTGCCAAAAAAAGCCTACGATAAAATACATCGCAATTTCGCATTCCAAGAAAAGCCAATGATCGATTCTTATCCCTATCTAACAAACACTGATTTCCCCCACATTACCCGCGACACACTGAGTATTTTGCAAGTGAATTTAGGTTATTTGTGTAATCTCAGTTGTACGCATTGCCACGTCAACGCAGGGCCTAAACGCACGGAATTAATGGACAAAAAAACGGTGGATGAGGTGTTGGCTTTTATGAATAAACAGGGGATTCATACACTGGATTTAACCGGCGGTGCGCCTGAAATGAATCCGCATTTTCGTTATTTAATCGAACAAGCGCGGCTGAGTCATGTGAAAGTGATAGACCGTTGCAATTTAGTGATTTTATTAGAAGATGGCTATGCAGATATGCCAGAATTTTTGGCAAATCAGCAAGTAGAAATCGTGGCTTCCTTGCCGTGTTATTTGCAAGACAATGTCGATAAACAACGTGGTAAAGGCACGTTTAACAAAAGCATCGCCGCGTTACAGCAGTTAAACCGCTTAGGTTATGGTCAACCGAATAGCCAATTAATATTGAATTTAGTCTTTAATCCGCAAGGCGCGAGTTTGCCACCACCCCAACAAGCGTTAGAACAAGCCTATAAACAGCATTTAAGCGAACAGTATGGCATTGTTTTTAATCAGCTCTACGCACTCACTAATTTACCGATACAACGTTTTGGCAGTGTATTGTTGAGCAAAGGGCAGTTTGATGATTATATGAAGCTGCTTAAAGCCAATTTTAATCCAGCCGCCTTAAAAAACGTGATGTGCCGAAATACCTTGAGTGTTGATTGGCAAGGTTTTGTGTATGATTGTGATTTTAATCAAATGTTACATTTGCCTTTAGGGGCAGCGAAACAACCGATACACATTACTGAACTGTCTGAACTGAAACTACGAGGACAAACAATTGCCACCATGCAGCATTGTTACGGTTGCACGGCGGGACAAGGTAGTAGCTGCACGGGGGCGACAGATTCACACAGTTAAATAAATCCACACCTACAAAATGAGAGGTTTAACATGAGCGTAGAAACAGGCGTATTAGCACGGTATTCACAAGGCGCACAAAGTGTGCAAGCGAATTTATGTTGTCCCGTCGATTATGACCGTGAATTGCTGGCGATTTTGCCACCAGAAATTATTGAAAAAGATTATGGCTGTGGCGATCCTTCGCGTTATGTGCGTCAGGGCGATGTGGTGTTAGATTTAGGCTCAGGTTCTGGCAAAATTTGCTACATGGCGGCGCAGTTAGTGGGCGAATCGGGCAAAGTTATTGGCGTGGATATGAATGATGATATGTTGGCATTAGCGCGAAAATATCAGCCAGAAATGGCGCAAAAAATCGGTTCAGACCGTGTGAATTTTGTGAAAGGTCAAATTCAAGACCTCGCTTTAGATTTGACTGCAATGAATCAACACTTAGCGGAAAATCCGGTGCGTTGTGCCGAAGATGTGTTCGCATTACGCGCATGGCAAG
>NQJH01000372.1 GCA_002256685.1 Methylococcaceae bacterium NSP1-2
TTTTGGAATATCGGCTAATGGTGTCCAGAGCCGATATTGCTGATCTTTTGCCAAGGTTAAACGCAATAATTCCCCGTGCCGCGCATAAATAGCCGTCGAGCTGGAATAGTAACTTGATAGCGGCGGTTTAGGTGCGTAATGCACATAAACAATACCAATCATTATCAACAAAGTGATGACGATGATGAGCTTATGAGGTAATTTGGAGCAGATTTTGCGCATGAGTATCAATAGGTCTCAGTTTATAGCGACAATGTGGACGCGGTGCAGTAATAGCTATAGGCTATCGATAATCCGCGTTTGAAACAACAATCACCGAAAATCAAAACGTTGTTACGTTATAATGCAACATTAGCGACGGCTTAATTAATACCGTCTAAGTTGGGCAAGAAAATTCGCCTACCATTTCAAATTTTTTACTCTAAACCTCATTGATACATCATGTTTTTAATTCCAGACGTTGTTGTTCGTTTTTTTCATCGCATGGCTTCACCGCCACATTTTTACGCTTTCACAGCACGGTTAATGCCGTGGCTAGTGGTGATTTTCGTCATGTTGACCGCCGCAGGATTATACGGCGGCTTATATTTAGCACCGCCTGATTATCAGCAAGGCGATAGTTATCGCATTATTTATATTCATGTGCCTAGCGCGTGGATGTCGCTATTTATTTATGTGGTGATGGCAATCGCTGGTGGGATTGGCTTAGTGTGGCGGATTAAACTCGCGGAAATTGTCGCCATTAGCAGTGCGCCTGTTGGGGCAAGTTTTACGTTTATTGCCTTAGTCACTGGCTCATTATGGGGTAAACCGATGTGGGGAACGTGGTGGGTATGGGATGCGCGGCTGACCTCGGAACTTATTCTATTGTTTTTATATCTAGGCGTGATTGGTTTGTATGGTGCGATAGATGACAAGCGTGTGGCTTCTAAAGCAATTGCGATTTTAGCCTTAGTAGGCGTGGTCAATATTCCGATTATTCATTACTCAGTCGAATGGTGGAATACGCTGCATCAAGGTCCAACTGTTACTAAAATGGATAAGCCCTCTATTCATGTCACCATGTTAGTACCGCTATTATTGATGGCACTGTCCTTTAAATTTTATTATATCATCGCCATGTTACAACGGGCGCGAGTGGAATTATTACAGCGTGAACGCAATGCGCAATGGGTTAAAAATATGCTACAGGAGAAACAATCATGACTTTCACGAGCTTATCTGAATTTTTTGCGATGGGTGGTTACGCCTTTTATGTGTGGACTTCTTACGGCTTAACGTTGATTGTTTTACTTGCCAATATCATCATTCCTGTGTGGCAACGCAAACAATTTTTACGTTCTTTATCTCTCAAACAACAACGGTTAGACAAATGAAACCTGCCAGAAAACAACGCTTAATGCTTATTGGCTTAATGGTCATCGGTGCAAGCTTAGCCACTGGGTTTGCGCTAAAATCATTTAATGAAAATTTGATGTACTTTTTTTCTACCACCGATGTGATTGATGGCAAAGCCCCTAAAGATACGTTATTTCGTTTAGGCGGCATGGTGATTAAAGGCTCAGTCGAACGCCCGAATGATGGCATGATGGTACGCTTCAAACTCACCGACTTTAGCAAAGAGGTCACCGTCGAATATACAGGCATATTGCCGGATTTATTCCGCGAAGGGCAAGGCATTGTTGCCCACGGCAAACTCGATAATCGCGGCATATTTATTGCCGAAGAAGTATTAGCCAAGCATGATGAAAATTATATGCCGCCTGAAGTAAAAAGTAGTTTGAAAAATCAAACCGCCGCGCCTGCTGTTATACAAAAATAACGCCTAGTTTAATAAAATCAGGAATAGCTGATGTATGAATATAAAATATCGCGTCTTTACAAAGTAATCGATGGCGACACCATTGAAGTTGATATTGATTTGGGTTTTGATATAGCCATTCATAAGCCAGTGCGTCTTGCGGGAGTGGATACACCCGAAAGTCGTACTAAAGATGCGTATGAAAAGAAACTCGGCTTAGAAGCGAAAGAATGGTTAAAGCTTCAGTTAAAAGAAATATGGCAGAATTATTGGCTGGTTATATGTTGGTAATGAAACAATATCAATTAACGAAAAAATGATTCAACAAGGCTATGCGTGGTCCTATTTAGGTGAGAAAAAAGTAAAAGATTTCGCGCTGCTTGAACAGCGTCGTCGAAATAATACAGCACCGGAAAATATATAATCTGCCATCGTTTTCTCCTTTTATTTTTATCACCTTGAAATACTATATCCTATGAAAATTGTACCGTTTATTTTTGCCAGTGTTGTTCTTTTATCTTCTACGATTATTCACGCGCAAGAACTGAGAAAGGAAGGTTTTCCTTTTGCAAGTATTGAACAAAACGGTGATGTTCGCATTAATGGAAGCACCAAAGGTCGATTCGAACCGAATGGTGATATTGTTGTCGATGACAATATCGAAGGACGCATTCAATACGATGGTATTATTCGACAAGACGGTATTATTGTAGGCGGAGTAAATTCCCATGGCGAGGTTATAAGTAATGGTGTTCTCATCGGAAAAATTGAAGATAATGGTGATGTTAAAGAAAATGGTGTACTTATAGGTTCAGCCGTTGGTGTTAAAAAAGAAAAGGCGGCGGTTATCTTCTTTTTTAAATTTTATAAATAATCACTTTTCGACTATTCTTTATAATTACAAACCAAAATTAATTTTAATT
>NQJH01000128.1 GCA_002256685.1 Methylococcaceae bacterium NSP1-2
CCAATTTTTATATCAATGGGCAAATCGTCCAGCCGTTCACCGACATTTTTAAGTTTAATGCGTTCAACAAACTCGGCAATCATCAGTTGTTGGCGATTAAAAGCTAACTCACCCACTACACCCGATGGCCACAATCCTTGTGCCTGCATTTTTTTCACCGATAATGTATCACCGCTTAACTCTGCGGCTATCCAGTCCTGATAAATGCCATAACCTTCTAATTTACCGATAGCAAACGGTTCACGCTCTTCTGACTTACTGTCATGATTGTTAAAACGTATGCCTAGCTCTCTGAAAAAATAGCGTTGCGGATGTCTAAAAAAACTAAATAATTCATTTACTTCAATCATTTGCCGTCCCCTGTGTAACAGTACCTTGCCACCATAAGGTAACGGGTGGTTTTGGGGCAGCTATCGCGTTGGCGGTTTCCAAATCACTGGCTGAATAATTAATAAGCTGGGCAGAACTGCCATCAAAATAACGCGAACTAAAGGCTTGCAACGGCTCTTTAATGGTTGGGTTTTCGAGTGCATAACTGTCTTGTAACACCTCCAGCAATTCACTGATAATCACTGACGGCGGAATGGGCGTATTTTGACTAATCGACTGCCCGATATAAGTCATAATCAATCGCTGTCTAGCGGATAACAAAATTTCTAAAAACTGATAACGGTCATCGGCACGGCGTGAACGGTCGCCTTTATGATAATGTTGGCTTAATAAATCAAAGGTCGGATTGCGGTCAATTTTAGGAAATTCACCGTCATTAATGCCTAATAACGCAATGACTTTAAACGGAATCGAGCGCATCGGTAGCATCGAACAAAAGGTAAGTTGCCCACGCAAAAAACCATTCGACGATTTACGCTCAGACACTGTGCCTTCCATCCAACTGACAACCACTTGCAACTCCACCGTGTCATTATGCACGCTTGAGACATCGGCGGATAATTCGCCCAGTAATTCTTTTAGCTGTTGTAATTCAATCGGATCAACATTCACTAGCAACTGGTCAGCATAATAACTCAGTTGGTTATGCCAGTTTTTCAGGGTTTTCGCTTGTTTTAATTCCTGACTGGCTTTAAATAACAACGCCATAAAATCACATAAACCACCCAATGCCAATGCCGCCGCGCCTTCAATTTCCTTATAAGGCAAAACACCATCGACAAAATCAGCATCACTGCCCACCGCGTAACCCATTAACAAGCGATCTAACATCGCTTGCCAAGTGTTTTCACTGAGTTCAGGTAATCCTAAAGCTTTTTTGTGTTGCGCAGATTTTCCCCAGCGCACCGATGTTGTGTTTATCCAATGTCTAATCAAATCTAAATCGGTTTCTGATAAACCAAAACTGGGATAAACCACGTCTTGTTCCAATAAATCCAACACCGTTTGCCAACCAAAACGGCTTTGACTAACGCTTAAAAAACGGATGAACGCATCCAGCGCGTGATTACTCAGCCGCAAACTACGGTCAGCAATCGCGTGTTGAATATCGCTAAACACGGCGGAAATAAATGATTCATAGTTTTGAATATCAGGCGCGATAACGACAATATCACGCAACTGTAAATCAGTGTTTTGTTCCAGCGCGTGTAATAATTGATTTCTTAATACTTCCACTTCACGCATTCGCGAATGACAAGCATGAATGCTAATGGAGTCATCGGGTTGTAGTGGCGTGCGTGTCTCTATCGTATTATTCAAAATATCATTTTGCAGGCGTTGCAGATTATTCAGCGGTGCGGTATTTTCATCAAAACTCTCTAACTCCACGGTAAAAGCAATCTCTTCTTCCAATAAGATTGCCTGAAATTCACGCCCTTGCTGCCCTAAGCTCGATAATAATGGATGCCCGATAAAACTATTTTCTTCATCGGCAAGCCGCTGGCGTTTACTGGGAATATCTGCCCAAAAATCACAAGACGGATTCAGCAAAAATAAATGCAGCTGACAATGTTTAGATAAACCCTCTAAATATTTTAAAAACAGCGGCGGCATGGTATTAACCCCAAAAATACAAATCCGCTCAGGCAATTTTTCACTAAAAGCCCCCTCCTCTGCGGCATTGAGTTTATCTATCACCTGCAACCATAACGAACCACGGTGTTTATGACCTATTTGTTGCGTCACTTGCCGCCACAACGCTTTTTGCCAGCGTTCAGTTGCGGTGTTGTACAGCAGTTTATTCGCTTGCCATAGTGCGAGCATATCAGGGCGCATAATTTGATATTGGTCAAAAATTTTTGCCAGTTGTAAGGCGAGTTGATAGCGTTTTAAAGCAATGCTATCGCCCGCTAAATACTGTCTTAACGGCAATAATTCCTCACTGTCTAACCGCCGCAATAACGCCTCCAACCGCCACAACATCAAATGCCGATCAAACGCCGCATCATTCAAACGGCTATCAATTTTATCCGCCAACGAACTAAAAAATTTCCCCGGAAATAAAAAATCATAGTTACCCCAGACTTTCAGTTCATTAGCTAATTGCTGTGATAACCAGCGTTCCATACCCTGACTTTGAATTAAAAACAGCTCTTTGCTAAACGGTGAACTTAACGGCGCGGTGCTAATCACCGTCGTTAAATGCGCAACTAGATTTTCAGTTTTATTGGAGCTGTGCAGAATAAACATAAGTGAATGATTCAGTGTAAACAAGTTAGCGCATTATAATAGCCGAGAAGCTTGGTATAGCGTAGAGGCGCGTGAACAGTGATGAATAAAATTGGCGTGGGGGTATTTTTTCTAGTATTGGTCTGGTCAGCCATTAACCCAAAAGACTATTTAACATGGATCATGGAAATCGCCCCCGCCATTATCGCTTTTATCGTTTTGTTAGTGACACAAAAGCGTTTTCCACTCACCAACTTACTGTACCGTTTAATTTTAATCCACTGTATCATTTTGATGATAGGCGGGCATTACACCTACGCCGAAGTGCCATTATTCGATTGGCTAAAAAATAACGGGCATTTCGACCGCAACAACTACGATAAAATTGGACATTTTGCCCAAGGCTTCGTCCCCGCCATTGTTGCCAGAGAAATCATTATTAGACATGCTGTGCTTAACAATCAAGGCTGGCTAAATTTTTTTGTCATCAGTGTGTGTCTAGCTATCAGCGCATTTTACGAGCTGATTGAATGGTGGGGAGCATTATTAATCGGGCAAGAGGCAGAAGCCTTTTTAGGTACGCAAGGCTATATATGGGACACGCAATCGGATATGGCTTATGCGTTATTGGGTGTGGTTCTGGCGTTAGTTACCTTATCACAATTGCATAATCGGGCTATTGAAAGGCTGCATCATCTGTAAAAAGCACCGCTAAAAATTACGCATCTATAATAAAATGACCGATAACCGCACAAAAAATTGAGTACAGCAGATGAACGCACTAAAAAACTATAACGAACTGAATCCAGAGAGCCGAGCGGCAATCGCCTTTGAAGCCCACACGTTAGAAGACAGCGAAACCGTACAACTCATTGAAGCAAGTTTTAAAGATCAAAATAGCGACTGGTGTCTTTATGCGGATAGACTCACTAACCTTAATTTATTGATGCTCAGTTTAACAGGGGTATATTGGAAATTAGCGGCCACCCATGATTTTAGAAGTGCGTGGGCAACTCAGGAAGTCATTAAAGCAGTGTGTGAACAAGCAGAGCTTAACATCACGCTAATCTTTGAATGTAATGACATTGAACCATTACCCTCACCTATTCAATATGATGCTGATTGGTTGCATGAACTTAAACAAACTTTTATTGCTAGACTCTGAGTAATTCTAAAAAAAGTTCTTGACTGATATTCGATATTTTATTATCATATTCGTTCCACTC
Source organism: Methylococcaceae bacterium NSP1-2 (assembly GCA_002256685.1). Taxonomy (GTDB): domain Bacteria; phylum Pseudomonadota; class Gammaproteobacteria; order Methylococcales; family Methylomonadaceae; genus UBA4132. The sequence continues at coordinate 3,846 of NQJH01000128.1, forward strand.
AGGGATGGAGTGTTTATTTTAAGAAGGAAAAATTTATCGGGGTGTAGCGCAGTTTGGTAGCGCGCCTGCTTTGGGAGCAGGATGTCGGGGGTTCGAATCCCTCCACCCCGACCAAATTTATTCTGAATTATCATCAAGCTACTAATAGCATATTCCAGTATGTTGAGTTGGCAGTTAGTTTTTCAAAAAGTGGCCTTATTCTAAGGGGTTATAGCTCAGCTGGATAGAGCATCGGCCTTCTAAGCCGAGGGTCGCAGGTTCGAATCCTGGATTTATCAATAGTCCGTAATACTCCTGTTTTTCGTCTGTATTTTCTCAACTCAATCTCGTTTAATCCTCTGCACCACCCATTAGCATACCGCTATACTTTTCTTTTTTGACAAGATACTCCTTTTATAACAAGCGTTTAACTCTAGCGTCTACGATAAATAAACGCCTTGCTAATAATAAAATCATCACCCGTTCAAATTCAGCATACGCTTCGATGGCATTTGCTTTCATTAAGTCCAAATTAGCTGACGATATTTCATAAACCACTGAAGGCTTAGTGGTAATAATTGAAGCAGCACGCGGTTGTTTTAAAATTAAACCAATTTCCCCGACAAACAATCCTGTACTTATTCTTTGTAGATAAAGACGTTTCCCCGTCTCTGATTCAAAGAAAACATCTAAACAACCTGATTCAATAAAATAGAGCTTTTCAGCAGTATCACCTTGGCGAATTAAATAATAATCTACCGGTATGTCTTTTTTTTCAAAGAAACTTGTTATGACAGCAATTTCTGTCGCATTTACCCCAGAATCCACTAATATTTTTTCAAAGGTAAAAAAATTATTATTCTGTTGGAATTCAGCTAAAATTTCATTTTCACACCAATCTAAACCATAATTTAGTTCGGAAAAATAGCTTAATAAACGACTGTCTACTAAGGTAGTATTCAAAACCAGTTTAATATTATCAGGTACATTGGTAAAAATAAGCTGAATATCATTGACCATTGATAATTGCTGTATTTTCTGTAAGCTATAAACGGTAGAAGAATCCATTCCTGTTACTTGCCGCCAATCTAATAAAATATATTTTAAAGGAGGTAAAACAGTAGAATTAGCCCGTTCTCTTAATTGAACACACAATTTATTCGCTGTGCCAAAAAAAATAAAGCCGGTTAACATAATAACTTGTGTTTTTTTTCCTTGTTCAATCAATAGTTGTTGTTGATCTGCTCCACGTTGCGTATTGCTTTGTAATTCGCTACCCGATAAAGAATTTTTAATAATACTAACGTTGCTAAAATTAATGGCAAATAGTGATAACGCGATAACGATACCAAAGGCAACACCCTGCATAAAACCACTGAAAATAATAATAAGCATCACCAGCACTACAATAGCATATTCGGTTTTATTCAGTTTAAACCAAACGCTATAAATCCAGTCATATAAAAAATCTATACCGATATAAATTAAAAAACCACCAATGACAAAATTTGGTAAGAAATTTAATGCAGGTAAACAAAAATACAACACTAAAAAAGTTACTAAGGCACTGATTAAGCCTAAACTTCGACTCATGATATTCATTCGATAACTTAAAGAAGTCATATCAACTGCCGCATAACCGACTGTCGCACCACATAGCCCAGAAAATAGATTAGCAATACCTGTGACTTTAAGGGATTTATTTAAGTCCATGTCTTTCTTTGTCAATATTTCAATGGCATTTATATTAAGCAATAAAGCGATTGCAGAGACTAATACCAATGCAGGAATGCCACTACTGACTTGCTTTAATACAAATAACCAATTCACAGTACCTATATTGAATATGGCTAAATTTTTATCATTTACTTCTGGAATAGAACTGAGTAACCAGCCTTGAGTTTTAATTTCCGCAATAGAAATATCTTGTATGATTAATGTTAAATAAAAACCCCCTATTGTTGTTACCAGTATAGCGGGCAATATAAGTATATTTTTGTAGCGTTTAAGCATGAAAAATAATATAAATCCAAAAGCTAATCCTAATAACCATTTTGATAAATAGTTTTCATGAAACAAAATAGCTAACGATAAATTTTCGTGTCCGCCTAAAATAAGTTCAATGCCGCCTTGTACTATGGTCCAACCCGTTCCCGCTAAAAAACCAGCAATAACAGGATATGGCATATATCTGATTAGATCACCTAATTTAAACCGACCCAGTAAATAAAAAAACAAACCAGTCACTACCGTAGTAATAACAATTGCACTGGTTGCGACGACAAATAGTTCGTTATTATTTATGGTTGGGTTTTTCAGTATGATGCCATTAATTATTGTCATTAAAACAATAGCTGGCGTTTCTTGAATAGAGCATAGACTGCCTATTAATGAACTATAAATTGCAATTAATAGACTCAGCACAATGTATCCGATTAACATCATGCTGATACCCGAACTTAAAAAGGCGGTTAATTTTCCCGAAAAAATAAGTGCGGCGATGGAAATGGTGAAAAAAGTCTGTATAAAACCAATAAAAACGCCACCAAAAAAAATTGATAGCCATGAAGCATGGTCGAAGTGAAATTTATCTTTCATAAAGAACGTGTCAACTGCTAGCTAGACTTTCACTTGCTGTTTTGAGGGGATTAAGACGTGAGGGTAAGGGCAACGTTTTTTGCCCTTACCTTGGTAAGAAAAATTAATTTGATGCCTTGATAGGTCGATCAGAATTTAACGCACTCCAACCGATAACAATTCTATAAACCAATAGTAAAATCGTTGGTAGCAGAATATATAAACCAATACCCGTTTCAAAAGTGAGTCCCGCTAAGGCGAATCCTGCTAGCGTCACCCAAGCGGTATAAATTTGCCAGTTAAAATGAGATTCCAGCCACGTTCCCTGTGCGTCACTACGATTCATGAAATTGATAGCCACACCGATTAGTAACGGCACACCTAAAAGCGTAAAAGATAGCAATTGACATAAATATACAGTGGTTGCTAGTCGCTTTAAGGTTTGTAATTTTTCAGTATCTTGCTGATTATCGGATAATTCGTTCATAACATACCTACCTATTGTATTTTTCTGTTATTTCGAGTGACGGATAACAGCTTCCGTCTTGTCAGAGTATAAACCTTACTCTAGTGGTCAGGATGCTTTTTTCAACATACCCATGCCATTCGGTTTTTTAACAACTTGCAGTTGGGCTTTAAAGTTTTTTTGTACGGCTTCTACATGAGAAATAACCCCGACCGTTTTGCCGTAAGTCTGTAAATTTTCTAAAGTACTGATAATAATATAAAGCGTTTCCGCATCTAAATTACCAAAGCCTTCATCGATAAATAACGAATCGACCGACCGACCATTATTGGCTAATTCAGCCAATCCTAATGCCAAAGCCAGACTAACCACAAAACTTTCACCACCCGATAAAGTTTTTGGAAACCGCTGCGCATTCGCTTGCAAGGTATCTTCGATGACTAACGCTAAGCCCTGTTCACTGGGTATTTGCCGTAAATAATAACGACCACTGATTTTTTCTAAAATAGCATTGGTTTGGACTAATAATTTATTGGCCAGTTGTTGTTGGACTCTGCGCCGAAATGCCATGCCATTTTCTTCGCTTAATAAAGCGAGTTCGGCAAAACAAGGCTGTGCTTCGGTTTCTTGCTGTTGTAATTGTAACTGTAATGCGTAGTAGTTTTGTTGCAGGGTTTTCTGCTCGTTTAACTGTTTTTCCAAACGCTGAATTTCCAACTGCGCTAACTCTAATCGCTCGTTGATTTGTTTGAGTTGAGCCGTTAACTCGTCAGGACTTAACGCAGTTTCAGCAATTTTAAATTTGTCCTCCAACTCGACAGCAGTTTTTTCCATTGCCAGTTTTTTAGCCGCAATGTCAGTATTTAATTGCGCTTGTTGTTGTTCCAGTGCAGGTTGACGCTGTAGTAATACCAGCATTTCATTCAATGCGGTGAGACTAGGACAGGCCGTCGCTTGTATTTTTTCTAATAATGTTTGCTGTAAGTTGGCAATTTCCGTGCTTTGTTCCAGCATGAGTCGTTCTTTATCAGCAATCAGTTTTTGCTTTTCAAGCAGTGCTAAATGCAAACTAATACTTTCTTCACTTTGTAATTGCGCACCGATAGGGTCAAGTTGCTGTTTGTAATAGTTTATTTCTGCCTCACAAGTGCTGTGTTTGGTTGTCAACAGCGCGATATCTTCTGTTAAGCTGCTATGACGAAACGCATAGCTATGGTATTCCTGCTTACGCGCTGTTAATCGCTCAAATAATGCATCACCGGTGTCTTTTTTGTCTTTACCGGGCATTTTTTCGCCCAAGTGTGCCAGTTGATTAACAACTTGTTCCAACGTGTGTTGTTCTTCTTGTTCGCACTGTTGCAATCGGCTTTCAAGTTCACTTTGTTGCTGCACGCGCACTTCAACATCAGCGGTCATTGATGCGATATTGCTTTGTAATTGTTCAATAATGGCGGTACTTTTTTCAATCGAGGCGGTTAATTTTGCGATATTATTTTGCTTATTACGGTATCGCGTACCTAGCGTGATGATATTTTTTAATTCCTCTGTTTCGGCTGTTAGCAGTTCTTCCATTAACGCGATATTTTGAATATCCAAATCAGGTCTTGAGGCATTGAGTCGATTACACAAACTTAACCACTGCGAACTGACGCGCTGCCGTCTTGCCCAATTAGACTGCTTATTTTCGCTCTGTTGTCGCGCTTCTTCTACCTGCCGACCCACGCTATAGGTTTTCGCCAGTAAGTTTTTTATTTTTGCTTGTTGATCGAGTAAAGCTTGTTTCGAATCGTTTAGCGGCGGTGGATTTTTACTGTAAGGATGCTGCAAAGCACCACACAAGAAACACGGTTTATTATCAATAAGATATTGTCGGCTATCCGCCATTTTTTTCAGTAAGCCTTCACGAAAAACCGCTTGTTCCAACACTTTTTTAATATTTTCTTCGCGTAATACTTCTAGCTTCAATTCTTCATGGGCAAGCGTCAGCGCATCGACATCCAGCTCTGGTTGTTTTTTGCCGCCAAAAAACGAGAACAAACTAAAACCCGATTTAGATAAGCGTTGATGTGCTGAGCCTAAATACAATAATTCCTCAAATGATTTAACCCGCTCTTGTTGCTCCACACGCAACGCCTCGATTTGTTCCAGCGTATGGGTTTCCATTAATGTGGTTAATTCTTTTTGATCTTCCGCTAACTCATCTGTTGCATCGCTGAGTTTTTTTTGTTCTTTTTCAAGCGCGGTGGCGGTGTTATCAAACGCGATAACACCGTCTTTTGCTTGCTTAGCAGAGATTTTTTGCTGCGTATTTAACGCTAATAAATCCGCCTGTAATTTATTTAATTTTCCTATATCCGGAAATTGCGTCAGCAAACTTTGATCGGCGGTGTGTTCATTCAACCATGTCGTTAATACCGCCAGCTCGGCTTTTTTTTCTGCAAGCTGTGCTTCCAAGGATCGTGCTAACGTCACTTCTGATTGCGCGTTAGCCGTTAACTGACCTCGTTGGGTTTTGAGATTACTAATAATTTGTTGTTGTTCGGTGAGCGATTTATCACTTAAATCACCAGCAACGCTGTTATCACGCGCTAACTTATTTTTTAACTGTACCAGTTCGCCTTGCAACGCCAATAAATCTGCCTTGCTTTGCGCAATAGCCTGATTTTTATCATTAATAAGCTCAGCTTCTTCTTTAAAAATTAAAATATTTTGATTGGCATAAATCCGCTCTCTGTTGTGCTTCCGTTTCAGCCTGCTTCAAATTTTTCTTCTGCACAGTGATTTGTGCCTGTACAAACGCAATCTCTTTAACGGCGGCTTGCTGTTGTTTCAGCTTATTTTGTTCACTAAGCAGTTCGGCACTCTGCTCCTGATAATCAATTAAATCATGCTCATAAGCCTCTTGTTTTTCAGGCGGCATTAAGGCAATAGCGGCTAACTTTTGCTTTGTGTGATCGATGGTTTGTTGTGCTTGCTCGGCTTGGTCTATGACTTGTTTTTTATAATCCGCATAAATATCGGTGCTGATAATTTTTTCCAAAATATCCATACGTTCAGCATCAAGCGCGTTAAGAAACGCCGCAAAATCACCTTGTGCCAATAAAATAGAACGGGTGAAATTACGAAAATTCATCCCAGTAATTTCAGTCATTCGTGTACAAACTTGTTGCTGTGTAGTCGCTAATACGTCACCGGTGTTCAAATGCACTAACTGCATGACAGCCGGTTGTAATTCACCGCTCGCTTGCCCATCCGCCCGCTCAACATGCCAGCTTGATTGATAACGTTCCGACCCCAAAGAAAACTCAATAATGACAAAACAGTCTGCCGTCTGCTTGGTCATGACATGTTCGGCAGGTTTATTAAAGCGAAAAGTTTCGCCGTATAAGCCCAACGTAATCGCATCTAAAATACTGGATTTACCCGAACCATTAGGTCCTGTAATCGCAAATACGCCCGTATCAGAAAACGGAGCTTCGGTAAAATCGATGCGCGTCTCGCCTTCTAATGAGTTGATATTTTTAAAGTAAATGTTAAGTATTCGCATAATAGATTGATTTTAAAGTATTTTAATTTTGGCGGTCTTTTTTTGGCATACATAAATACACGGCTTAGATGAT
>NQJH01000373.1 GCA_002256685.1 Methylococcaceae bacterium NSP1-2
CACTTAGCCCCATATTCATTGGGCAGTGATACGGGTGGTTCAGTTCGACAACCTGCGTCCTATTGCGGCATTAGTAGTATTAAACCAACGTATGGGCGGATTTCTCGCTATGGCATGACCGCGTTTGCGTCTAGTTTGGATCAATGCGGAGTCATGGCGCGATCAGCGGAAGACATGGCGTTAATCTTACAAGCGATTAGCGGCTTTGATGTGAAAGATTCCACCAGTGCTAATGTCCCCGTGCCAGATTATAGCCAAACATTAACCGATTCATTGGCAGGTTTGCGTATCGGTATTCCTGAGGAATTTTTTGCCGAGGGTTTGGATGCCAGTGTAGAAAAAGTCATTCGTGAAGCGATACAGGCGTTTGAAAAATTAGGCGCGACGGTTAAAAAAGTCAGTTTGCCGAATAGTCATTTATCAGTCGCTGCCTATTATGTGATTGCTCCTGCCGAAGCTTCGGCGAATTTAGCGCGTTTTGACGGTGTGCGTTATGGTTACAGTTGTGATGATCCCAAAAACTTACAAGACCTGTATGAGCGTAGTCGCTGGGAAGGCTTTGGTGACGAAGTAAAACGCCGTATTGTGATTGGCACTTACGCGTTGTCATCAGGATATTACGATGCCTATTATTTGAAAGCGCAAAAAATCCGCCGCTTAATTAAAAATGATTTTGTCGCTGCATTTAATGAGGTCGATGTGTTGATGGGTCCCGTTACGCCGACCACTGCATTTAAAATAGGCGAAAAATCCGATAATCCGATTGCGATGTACTTAGGTGATATTTACACGTTGCCGATTAGTTTGGCAGGTGTTCCCGCGTTATCGATTCCTGTTGGATTTAGTGATAATTTACCGGTCGGTTTACAAATTATTGGTGATTATTTTAATGAAGCTAAATTGCTGAATGTGGCGCATCAATATCAACAAGTGACGGATTGGCATCGTCAATCGCCTAGCCAGTTTAGCGGAGTTTAATTATGTCTATTAGCAAAGCAGAAGTTGTAAAAGTCGCGCATTTAGCGCGTTTAGCGATTCCCGAAGAACGCTTAGAAGGTTATACGCATACTATCAGCGATATTTTGGATTTAGTGGCACAAATGAATGCGGTGAATACCGATGGTGTATTGCCGCTATCCAATCCATTAGATGCAGTGCAATTGTTACGCGCCGATGAAGTCACAGAAACCAATCAACGTGAGTTGTATCAAAGTGTCGCGCCGCGTGTGGAAGACGGTTTGTATTTAGTTCCTAAAGTCATCGAATAAGTGTTTGAATCGCCGAGGTTTTTAAAACCTCGGCGGTTTGTTCTACTCTTTCATCCGTCCCACCATCAACCCCCCCGCCAACACGAAAAAAGTCCCCAGCAATTGCGTATTAGTAATGGTTTCCTGCAATAATTGATTCGCCAACACCAGTGTAATAATTGGACCTACCGAACTGAGAATAGCCGTACTATTAGCACCGATTTTTTTAATACCATTGTTCATTAAAAACGCCGGTAACACAGTCGCAAAAACTGCCATGATAAGACTCAAGCTATAAACTTCTAGCGGGATAGTTGTGACCGTCAGCACCAAATTATGATGAAAAGCAAAGTGCGTTAAAGTAGCCACACTAGCAACTGTCATGGTGTAAGCGGTAAAACGCACTGAGCCAATACAATGCACCATCACACCACTGCCCATGATGAAAAAGGAAAAAATAATCGCACTGCTGAGCACGAAAGCGGAGCCTAGCAGAATGTTAGTCGATGCCAATGACAGTGACTCGATAAACACCAACAAAATGCCGATATAACTCAAACCCAGCGCGATAATGACGGTAGCAGTCAGGGCGCGGCGGTAAAAAATAGCAGAAAACAACACTACGAAGGTAGGGTAAGAAAAAATAATCAGCCGTTCTAGCCCCGCTGAAATAGTCTGCAAACCTAGAAAATCCAAATAACTGGCAAGGTAATAGCCCATCAACCCTAGAACAATGACTATCGCCCATTGTTTTTTATCCAATGCAGGTTCAGACGATTTTTTCTGATTCCATAATCGCATCCAGTTGACCGTCTGCCGCGTAAGCCAGTTTGATTAAAATCGCTTTGGTAGAAAACCCCGCCGCGCCCAATAATACCAATATGCAACCAATTAATCGTTGGCGTTGTTCTTCTAGCATAATAAACGGGAAATTAAGTGTTTAATATCGGCTTCTTGGCGCAAAATACTGGCACACAAATGAAACTGCTCGATGGCGCGTTGTAAATTCTGTTGGTCATCCGTCACTTTAAAATAGCGATTGCCTTGTAAATAATCGCTATAAAAACGTAGCCCTAATTCAAAGGGTAATAATCGTATTGCAGGGTATAAATACGCATAATCAGCATTTGTAAAAAATGCACGCACCTCGTGCAAATAACTTTTCAGCAACACTTCGCACACTGCCAAATCAAATTCACCCGATGTTTTGTCATGACAACAAGAGCGCACACAATCGCCAATATCATAATGCACTAGCGCGGGTTTGACGGTATCCAAATCAATCAAACTAATGATTTTTTGGCTGTGTTTATCGAACAGAAAATTATTTAATTTAGGATCGCCGTGAATCACGCG
>NQJH01000129.1 GCA_002256685.1 Methylococcaceae bacterium NSP1-2
TCGATGATGGCAAGTTTTTCTTCTTGATTTTCGGCCACAAAACTCGATAGCGTAATGGTGTCATGCACAGCGGGTAATTTACTCATTTCTGCCGCTATTTTATTAGCTTCATCTAGTGAGTTAGCCAAGCCAGTGACAGCAAACGGCGAGTCATTTTTAGATTTTAATAGCTCTTTGATAGTCGAAACCGATTCACTGTTGGGATCACGCAAATTAATCGGATTAGAATCAAAAGTGAGATTAGTTAAAACTACACACGAACCAATACCAAGTAATATCGACACGATGCGTATCGGTGTTGAATAATGAAACGGAAAGGTAACAATCCATTGCGGTGCGAATGCTGATTTTATCGGCTTAGGATTATTAACAGGTAGTATGCAAAGCAAGGCGGGTAATACAGTTACCGAAATAAGCAAACCAATAAAAATACCACCACCTGAAATAATCCCCAGTTCAGAAACACCTGAATAATCGGTAGGAATAAACGCTAAAAAACCCAGTGCCGTGGTCAATGCACATAAAAATAACGATGAGCCTACGCCGCTCATGCTATGGTAGATAGAATCTTGATTGTTGTAACCGCGCACTCGCCGTTCTCGATAATATAAACAAATATGTACCGCGTAATCAACGCCTAGCCCAATGTATAAACTGGCAAAGGCGATAGAAATAATATTCAAATGCCCGACGGTGATGCTGGCAAAACCTGCGGTAAAAACTAAACCCATCACCAATACGATATAGGTAATGATGAGTAATTTTAGTGATTTAAAACCGACCCATTGCACCACGAACACTAAAATCAACGAGGCAATACCTGCTAACTCTGCGCCTGTGGTAACGCTGGCTAATTCTTCATGCTCTAACGCGGGTTCACCCGTAATGCGAATTTTAACCGCTGGATTATCTCTCATAACAGCGTTAGCGGCGGCATGAGCAGCGTTTTGTGCTAATTCAGCGGGCAGCATTGTATCGAAATGTAGTTTAGGTTTAGCAATAACAATGATGCGTTTGGCTTCTGCATTAAGCTTGTTATCTGCTAATAGCGTTTGCCATGACAGTGCCTGCGCTTGACCATTGAGTTGCTGAGTGAGGTTGTTATCCATTGCCAGTAGCAATGGATTTAAATCCATCGGCAAGCTTTGATCGTGTTGATTAAGCGCGAGGGTAATAATTTCAAATAAGCCGTCTAGCGAATAATTTTGCGCTAAATGCCCGATAAATGGTTGCGCGTCAGTGAGTTTTTTCGCTAAGGTTTCAAGGTCAGCTTGATCCAAGTACAACAACGCATGTTGCTGAAAGAACGCATTTTCGGTGGGAATATAGACCGATTCGAAGGTCTGTTTTTCTTTGCTTAATAACGCGGCGAGTTTGATGGCGGCTTGCGCAGTTTCTTCGGGCGTGTTGGATTCCACCACTAAAATGGTGGTCGCCGCATCTTGTGGAAATGCGTTATCAATACGTTGTTGGTTTTGCTGAAATGGCAAATCAGGCGACAGCATTTCAGCGGTATTGGTATTAACCGTTAAGTGGTTATAAACGTAGTAAGCCGTGCCGCTACACAACAGCAAAGATATGATTAACAGCGTCCACGGAAAGCTAACAATTTGCTTCTCGCACCAGCGAATAAAGCTATGGTAGAAAGAAAAATATTGCTTTTTAGTCATGCGAGTTCGGGGGCAAGAAGGTGTTCAAGTTCTTTAGCAACTAATTTTAGGGTGCGTTTTGCGGAATTAAAATGCTGTCCTAGGGTGATTAATCCCTTTAATTCGGAAGGATGTAGCAACAAAAATTTTAATAATTTACCAAGTTCCACATCACCTTGCAGGTTAAGTGAGTGACCAATCGCTTTTGGTAAATCCATCGTCACGGGGTCAGCAATCGCACGAATAGCCAGAAAGGGTAGGGCGTGTGATTGTGCGACTTTAGCAACCGCAATGCTTTCCATATCTAAGGCAACCGCGTTAGTTTGTTGGTGCAGGTGTTGTTTATCGCGGCTGGTAGATACGAGGGTTTTGCTTTCTAGTAGGCTACCGCCCCGAAGTGCAAAGCCTGATGCTTGGCACGCTACTTTTTCTAACGCTGTTCTAACGCGCCGATGCCATTCACTGTCAACGGCGATAGTCATGCCGTCCGCATTGATTAACTCATCGGCTAACACTAAATCACCCGACTTTAGATCGGCACTTAATGCAGCCGCGCAACCCCAACTAATGAGTCGAGTCGCACCTTGAGCAATCAATAGTTGAGCAGCGGCTTGGGCATTGTCTGCACCTGCGCCAGAATAGGCTAACACGACCGTGTCAGTTAGAAAAATACAATGACCCTTAACGACTTTTCGAGTCGTTAAGGTGCCAAGTTCTTGAGGTAAGGCAACGACAATCCCTGTAATCACTGTTTATTCAGCTCATTACGGTAACGGGCTAATGCCCACAGTGGAAAGAATTTGTCGTAGCCGTGGTATTTCAAATAAAACACTTTAGGAAAGCCCGGCGCGGTAAAACATTTGTCGTTCCACACACCATTGGTTTGTTGGGTACGCAGGATGAAATCAATTCCCGCTTTGACTTCAGGACACCGCGCTTCACCAGCTGCCATTAAACCTAATACTGCCCACGCGGTTTGAAATGCAGTGCTGAATTTATATTTGCCGCTGTGGCTGACATCATGATAGCTGTAGTTATCTTCACCCCAACCACCATCGGCGCGTTGTACACTTTTTAACCATGCGGCGGCTTTGGTGTACATCGGATCAGTTTTAGGCAAACTGGTTTGCTCTAAGCCTAATAAGGCTGACCAAGTGCCGTAAATGTAGTTTGTTCCCCAACGTCCAAACCATGAGCCATCGGCTTCTTGTTCGCTACGAATATAGTCAATGGTACGCGCTAAGGCGGGTAAATATTCATCGTGGTCTTGGGCAACACGCGCCATTAACATGGCACAACGCGCACTCACGTCAGTGGTCGGTGGGTCTAGTAATGCACCGTGATCGGCAAACGGAATTTCATTTAAGTAATAACAGGTGTTATCGACATCAAATGCGCCATAGCCGCCATTTTTAGACTGCATACCGACAATCCAATGCGTTGCCCGATGAATAGATTCTTCCAGTTCAGGCAGGTTGGATTCTGCCATTGCAAAGGCAACAACCGCCGTATCATCAACATCAGGGTAATGCGGGTTAGCAAATTGAAATGCCCAGCCACCACCTGCTAAATCGGGTTTACTGATACGCCAGTCGCCCGGTTCATCACTGAGTTGTACGCTTTTTAACCAATCATAAGCACGGGTTAAATTCGCGCCGTTACCGACTTTATCGGCTTCTTGCAATGCGAGTGCTGCCAAAGCCGTATCCCAAACCGGCGATAAGCAAGGCTGACAATAGGCATCGTGTTCGTTAATGACTAATAATTTATCAATGGCTTTACGCGCAGTGACGACTTGTGGGTGGTCCTTAGGCATTCCCAGTAGTAGCAGTGCTTCATAAGCCGCCATCATTGCAGGTGAAATACCGCCTAAACCATCTTCGCCATTCAATCGCTCGATAATCCAATCCTTAGCTCTAGTGATGGCGAGTTCGTGCATTTTTTTAGGAATTAACGGGCGTGTCGCATTACCCAGTTTATCTAGCCCTAAAAAGATTTTATTAAGCACCGTTCTTTCAGGAAAATAATGGGTTTCTTCGTCGGGATGAGTGACAAACAGTTCCAGTATGCTGACTTTATTGGGGTTAATAGCGGTGGCTTTTAGCGTACAGAGAATAAACAACGGTACCATGACGGTTCTTGACCAGTACGAGACTTTGTCTAAATGAAACGGAAACCAGCGAGGAAACAACATGATTTCCACAGGAATATACGGCACACCGCGCCAAGGCAGTTGTTCAAAGATGGCGAGCGCAATGCGCGTGTTGCTGCGCCGCCTTGACTGAGTATGTAATGTCTTAAACGAACCATGTGCGGCGCGTCTATCGAATCGCCCGCCATTTTTAACGCGTAATAAACTTTAACGCTACAGCTAAGATCGCCTACGCCACCGGTAAATAAAGGATAGCTACCATTTTCTGATTGACGCAAACGTAAGTAGTTGGCTATTTTTGCTTGCAACGGTTCATCGATTTCACCCAAATAGTGCATCATCATGATGTACTCGGAGGGGATTGTGCAGTCTGCTTCTAATTCAAAGACCCAATAGCCGTGTTCGTCTTGTAGGCTCAATAAGTGATTCTGAGCTCTACTAATGGCTTTATCAAGGTCATAAGCTTTGGAATGAATCGCCGCCGATGAGCTAGGGGCATTGTGAAACTGCTTATTTGTATTGGCATCGGTAAACATGAGTGCGTCCTTAAAGGTCTTGTGTGGCTTTTGAGGAAGTTATTGAGTAACTCCAATCGGGCGTTTTCAGCTCTCGACTGGTTAAATTAAAAAGTAAACTGAGTAAGGTGTTACTACGCCCCATTAAGCGGGTTGCCAGAATAGTGGCTTTAACACTGTTACGCGTGATTTTAACTTGGTTAGACTGATTAAAATCTAAGTGTTGTTTGATTTTTTTTAGCGTTAAAATAGCCATACCCAATGCCCACAAACAAAAATTGCGGAGACCTGTTTCATGAGCAGGCAGCAGTTGGGTATATCGCAGGGCATTATGCAAATGCCCGTGAGCAATGCTGATTAAATGCGCTAAACCGGTTCTAAAATTTTCGTCAGAGTGTTCGGGGCTTAAATTTTTAAGTTCAAAACCTGTTTCAGTAAAAATATCTTGTGGCAACCAACACACACCACGCTCAGCATCATCCCAAATATCTTTCAAAATATTGGTCATTTGCAAGCCTTGTCCAAATGAAACTGATAATTTTAATAGTTCTTCGCGGTGTTGGGCAATCTCAGGCGAGTAACAACAAAATAGTTTTGCCAGCATTTCACCGACACAGCCGGCAACGTAATAACAGTATCTGTCCATATCTGCCAGTGTCGCTAAGCCATCATGCAAATTTTGCGCTTGAAAAATGGGCATTCCTTCAGCCATTGTGGCGACACAGGTTGCGAGTGCTTCGATTTGCTCAGGCGCGAATTTATGGGTAATGGCAATAACGCGCGGCAATACTTGAATGAGTGTATGCTCAGCGGGAATGGTTTGTTCAGATAGCAAGGGTGCGAGTTCGGCGGCAAATGCCTCAGTATGGTTACCCGTTTTGACAATTTCAATGAACTCAGCACAAAAATGTTTTTTTTGCGTCGCCGATAGCGAGACCTCATCTTCGATGGTGTCAACGATACGGCACAACAGATAAGCATTAGCAACCACGCTGTAGAGTGTGCCAGGTAATTGCGGAATAGTCAGCGCAAAGGTTCTGGATACACCTTCAAGCAATAAGGCTTGAAATTCATCATCAGAAGCAAGACTGAGTGATGCTGGATTTTCCAAAGAGAATTGAGTGTTGCTCATGACGTTTTTGCTGTTGACCCGAAGGTTTTACAATAAGTTTTAAGGATTTGTTAATGGCAATAATAGACTGTTTGTTGGTGATTTGCAAAACAATGTTGTTTTGTTGACAATAGTTCTTAGTAGTTGTGCTAAAAATCAGCTTATTTTCAATGAAAACAGTAAGTTAATTGATTGTATTTTATTTGTGAATGTGTTGTGAAATTGCACACTTCGCGTTCATTTTTGAATAATTCATCGTAATAACTGGAGTCGTTTAGTAAAAGATAGTATTCTACTCAACAATAGATAAGCGATTGTATTATATAACTGGCTTGTTGTTATTTCCGAGATTTAACCACTAAAAATGGTTGGAAATTTAATGATCTTGGTGAGTTGGACTGGTTTGTTGTTTTATTGCGACACGCTTAGCAGTTTCAGGATAGTCATTATGGCTATTCATAGTTTTAATTATTTTTGAGGGTTTATTTGTGGGAGTTCCTATACGTCAACAGCTAACAGTAGGCAGTTATCTGATTAAACAAAAGCTAAAAGGGGTAAAAAAATATCCTTTAGTGCTGATGTTAGAGCCTTTGTTTCGGTGCAACTTAGCCTGTGCAGGTTGCGGTAAAATTGATTATCCTGATGACATACTCGACAAACGATTGTCTTTTGAAGAATGTATGCAAGCGGTTGATGAATGCGGCGCACCGATGGTGTCCATTCCGGGTGGCGAGCCATTAATACACAAAGAAATGCCGCAAATTGTTGCAGGTATTATTGCGCGTAAAAAATATATCTATTTATGTACTAACGCCTTATTACTAAAAAAACGCATTGATGATTACACGCCATCGCCTTATTTGACTTTTTCCATTCATTTAGATGGAATGCAGGAAAGACATGATGCCTCTGTTTGTCAGGAAGGTGTGTTTGACAGAGCCGTTGAAGCCATCAAATTGGCATTGGGAAAAGGGTTTAGAGTTAACATCAACTGCACACTTTTTCAAGGTGAAAACTCTCAGGAAGTCGCAGATTTTCTCGATTATGCAATGGAATTAGGCGTTGAAGGCGTGACTATCGCGCCAGGTTTTAGCTACGAACACGCACCACAACAAGATGTGTTTATTAAAGGCAAGGATGTCAAAGATTTATTCCGTGGTATTTTTAGAATTGGTAAAAACCGCAACTGGCGATTAAACCACTCGACGCTGTATCTTGATTTTCTGGCAGGCAATCAAAATTATGAATGTACGCCTTGGGGTAATCCAACGCGTAACGTATTTGGTTGGCAAAAACCGTGTTATTTATTGGCAGATGAAGGCAATGCCGCCAGTTTTCAAGAATTACTGGATACCACCCCTTGGGACAAATACGGTAATGTCAATAATCCTAAATGTGCAAGCTGTATGGCGCATTGCGGCTATGAAGCAACTGCTGTTGAAGATATGTTAAAGCACCCGCTGAAAGCATTACTAACTTCTATTCGAGGACCAAAAACCGAAGGCGATATGTTCACCGAGCCAACGCCTCGCTATACAACTGAAAACTCAGGAGCCACGCTTTCTGGTATTCCTATCAAAATAGAGCGATAGTTATTATCAACACATTATTTTTACGAGGTTTTTTGTATGGTTTTTAAAAATATAAAGATTATCGCTGTTTTTATAGGTCTTCTGTTGCTAGGGATAAGTAACGCGTTTGCTATAGAGGACGGTGCAAAGCAAGTCGTTGATAAATTTCAGTCAGAACTGATTGCTGTGATGAAAAATGGCAAGCAATTAGGGTTTACAGGCAGATACGATAAACTGTATGGACCGGTTTCTAATAGCCATGACCTCAGCAAAATTGCGCGTATTGTGGTGGGTAAAGAATGGGAAAAATTATCGGAAGCGCAGCAAAAAAAGCTAGTCGATGTATTTAGTAAATTGAGTGTTGCCTCTTATGCACACAATTTCAAAGACTATTCAGGCGAAGCATTTACTATCGATTCAGAAGAAGAAACCGCTAGAGGCGGGGTGGTTGTTTATGCTCACCTGAGTATTCCTAATGACAAAGACGTTAAGTTTGAGTATCATTTAAAAGATAAGGACAAGAGCTGGCGTATTATCAATATAGTGGCAAATGGCGTAAGTGATTTGGCATTAAAAAGATCAGAATATACCAGTATTCTCCAGCGTGAAGGCTTTGATAGCCTGATCGCAAAAATCAATGAAAAAATCGATAACTATTCAAAACTGTAGTTTATGGATTTTATTTTACGGTAACAATATTAAGGTAAAAGAACAACTATAGGTCTTATGATAATGAATAGTCTACATAGCGGTAATGGAAAAATATTAAAAACGTCTTTGGTACTACTGATTGGTGCGTTATCGCTAACGGGGTGTGCAACAACGACTGTTGAACATCAAACGATAGCGAGTGCAGCCGATCCTTATGAAGATGTAAATAGGGACATATTTGCTTTTAATGATACCGTTGATAGCTATGTTGCTAAACCTATTTCAGATGCCTATAAATGGGTCACACCTCAATTTTTACAAACCGGCATATTTAATTTCTTCAATAACTTAAAAAATGTCAATGTAGTCATCAATGATGTTTTGCAGGCTAAATTTGAACAAAGTGCTGAAGATACCGGTCGGTTGTTAGTGAACAGCACCATCGGTTTGGGTGGTTTAGTTGATGTTGCCAAAGATGTTGGACTCCCGCAAAATGACGAAGACTTTGATCAAACCTTGGCAGTATGGGGCGTACCTAAAGGACCTTATTTAGTAATGCCTCTGTTAGGTCCTACAACAGCACGCGGAGCTCCTAGTTCAGTACTGGATACAGCGGCAAATCCTGCCAGTTATATCGGTATGCCTATACAATTAGTATCGCTGTTAAACTCCCGCGCCAATGCGCAAGGTTCATTAGATGTCGTTCAAGAAGGTGCGTTAGACCCTTACGTTTTTATTCGCGAAGGTTATTTACAAACCCGCGACCACTTAGCGAGCGATGGAAAAAATCAGGCATCTTTGGATGTTGATAGTGAACTAGGTGACAATAATGTGGCTACTACTAAAACTGTTACTGATAAAAAAGTAGCGACTGATAGTACGGTAGCAGTGGCTGATAACGCAAATTATAACCTGCGTTTAAGTTCAGCTGATTCATTTGGTGGTGCGGCTCGTTCATTCGATGCAACGGCTAAGTCATTTGAAAATGCTAACGATAAAATAGATCAATTAGCGAAACAACAAAAAACCACAAAATCAAGAAAAGCGAAGTAATTCTGTTAGGTAGAGACGCGTTAATCAACGCGTTTCTACCGACTACAAATACTACTTAAAAATGCAATAAAGAGTGAACCTCGTAGTCTTTCAGTTTTTCCCTACCTTCCAGAAAATCCAGCTCCACCACAAACGCACACGCTTCGACTTTAGCACCCAATTTTTCAACTAATTCACAACTGGCTTTTGCTGTACCGCCGGTTGCTAATAAATCATCAATTAACAACACACGATCATTACTATCAAACGCATCGATATGCGCTTCAAGTACCGCTGAGCCATACTCCAAATCGTAGGATACACTTTGGACATCGTAAGGGAGTTTCCCCGGTTTGCGCAGTGGTATAAAAGGCAAACCTAATTCCCAAGCGACTAACGAGCCAAAAATAAAACCGCGTGCTTCCATGCCAGCAACAGCAGTAATATCGCGTCCCAAAAAAGGCTGTAGTAACGAATGTACCGCCAGTCTTAGCGTAGCGGGGTCTTTCACTAACGGGGTAATGTCTTTAAAAATAATACCTTGCTTGGGAAAATTAGGTATATCACGGATTTTATTTCTTAATCTGTCCATTATTTATCCTCAAGTTTAAGCGCAAAACGATTCAATCTGCGCCAAGATACCGTGCGTATCCAAGCTACACAAGGCTAATAATTCTTCGCGTGTACCTTGTTCAACAAAGCTATCAGGCAGCCC
>NQJH01000374.1 GCA_002256685.1 Methylococcaceae bacterium NSP1-2
CATGCCGCAACCCGGTGCAGTTAGTGTCATTTGGACGTAGACATCATTTTTATCATCGCCAGCAGGTGTGACTTCACACAGATAAACCAAACCCAAATCGACGATATTCACGGGGATTTCAGGGTCGTAAACGGTTTTCATCACTTCCCAGCAATTTTTTTCTACGGCTTCTGCACTGGTTTCAGATACTAAAGTATGCAGCTCGTGGGTTTCTTTGCCTAAGGCATCGGCATCCGCACCAGCAATACGCACCATGTGACCATAGCCAGTGATAACGGTATAGTTATTACCAAGCGATTGATGAAGGATGACGGTCTCACCTTTTTTTAAGGTATCAGGCGTACCGTCAGGAATGGTGACAATATTGACATCTCTGGTTAAAACAAAACTTTCTCGTTCTGACATAATGGTGGCTTTATAAGTGGAAGGTTCTAGCATCAATCACTTGACCAGTGATACCTATGCTTTGCGGAGTGAATAAATACAAATACGCATCAGCCAAGTCATCCATTGCAGGGAGTTTAGCTTTATCTTCAGCAGGATAAGCGCGTTTTCGTAACGGTGAATCAACAGGACCGGGAACTAACACATTGACGCGAACTTTTTGCGTAGCTTCCAACTCTTCTGCCAATATTTTAGCAAGACCTTCTAGGGCTATTTTCGACACTCCATAAGCACCTGCGTAAGCGGGTGCTTGTCGTGCCGAAGAATCCGAGGTAAAAACAATGGACGCATGTTCACTTTTTTGTAACACGGGAAGTAACACGCGCGTCAGTAAAAACGGCGCGTTTAAATTGACGTTTAGCGTATGTCCCCAGTCTTTTGTGCCGTGTAAAGCTATCGGTGTGAACGAACTGAATTCAACTGCCGAATGTAATAGGCGCTGAATTCAACGGCTGAATGCAATAACCCATGTAACATGCCGTATTTTTCTTCAATACGGTTGGCGAGTTCTTGGTAGTCATTTTCAGTCGCACCCGCTAAATCAAACGGGTACATAATCGGTTCAGGCGCGTTTTCTGCAACAATTGCATCGTAAATTTTTTCTAATTTAGGAATACTTTTATCGAGCAGAATAATATGTGCGCCGTGTTTGGCTAAAGTGAGTGCGGCGGTACTGCCTAGACCACCACCTGCGCCTGTAATTAAAATAACGTTATTTTTTAGTGGCATAGTGCGGTATTTATCCAAGTGGTGAGCTGTTCAGGGGAATCTATCAGTGCGTCCGCTCCCCATGTTTCGGGATTATCAGTCGGTTTAAGGTAGCCATAAACAGCAGCAAGGGTTTTCATTTCTACGCTTTTTCCTGCGGTAATGTCGTGACTGGCATCACCAATATAAACGCACTCACGCGGGTTCACCCCTGCTTGTTGACAAGCAGCTAACATGGGGTCGGAATGCGGTTTTGGATTGGCGGTGCTGTCACCACTGATAATACAGGCGGCGCGGTGGCTTAGCTGGAGCGCGTCCATCAGTGGTTTGGTGAAGCGTTGGCGTTTATTGGTAACTACGCCCCATTTTAGCCCGTGTTGTTCGATGCTTGCTAAGGTCTCGACCATGCCCGTAAAAAAAACCGTGTGTTCGGCAATATTGTTTTCATAGCGGGTGAGCATGGCTTCCAGTAACTCAGCCCGCTTTGATTCGCTAACAGCAGGCGTGACACTGGCGTTAATCATAGCTAACGCGCCCAAAGAAATAAACGGTTTAACGTGTGCCACACTGACGGTGTTTAAATCGTGCGCCGCTAAGGTAGCATTCAAACAAGCAATTAAATCAGGCGCGGTATCGACTAGCGTACCGTCTAGGTCAAATAATACGCAGGATAATTTAAACGTCGTGTTCATTAGACAATGCGTTTAAACGCGGCGATATAATTAACATCTATGTCTTTACCTAAACTAAACTGCTTAGTAATAGGGTTATAGCTGATACCGACCATGCCTTGTAATTCCAGCCCTGCGGCGCGTGCTGATTGGCTAAGTTCAGATGGTTTGATAAAGGTTTTATAGTCGTGCGTGCCTTTGGGTAACATTTGCAAAACATATTCAGCCGCCGCGATAGCCAGTAAATAGGCTTTAGGATGACGGTTTAGTGTCGAAAAAAACACCATGCCATTCGGTTTAACCAATTTAGCACATGCAGAAATAATTGAACCTGCGTCAGGGACGTGTTCTAACATTTCCATACAGGTGACATGATCAAAACTTTCGGGCTGTTGCTCTGCTAATTCTTCAACGCTGATTTTTTGATAATGAGCATTCACCCCCGTTTCTAAACCGTGCAAATCGGCGACATCAATTAAATCTTCGCTCAAATCAATGCCCAGCGCGTCCGCGCCTTGTTTAGCTAAACCTTCGGTAAGAATACCGCCACCACAACCGACATCAACAATACGTTTACCCGCTAAGTCGGCGTATTGCTGAATAAATTGTAGCCGTAATGGGTTGATGTCATGCAGAGTTTTAAATTCACCCTGCAAGTCCCACCAGCGTTCTGCCATAGAGCCAAATTTATGAATTTCGTGTAAATGTACGTTAGTTGCTGTCATTGTGTTGAACCGTTTTTGTTATTGGCTATAGTGTACTATAACACTAGGTTATTCGTCATGGTTTAGGAATCGCTATTGATTCGTAAGGTAGGCAGGATTTTTGCTCACCGCCGTGTTATGGCTGTTCTTTGCTTATAGTTCCCACGCTCCAGCGTGGGAATTTATCCTATACCGCTCCAGCGGTGTGTTAGTTCAAGAAGACGCTGGAGCGTCAACAGCAGCATTCCCACGCCAGAGCGTGGGAACGATGCGATAGTAGGTTGGGCTGGCGATAGCCAACCCAACAAAACCCGCGACTATATTGGTTTTATGTTGGGTTGCCAAAAAGC
>NQJH01000375.1 GCA_002256685.1 Methylococcaceae bacterium NSP1-2
GAATGGTATCATGCGCCAGTTCTATGGCTACATTGGACGCGGCGTGCCCCACGGCGAAACCGTTCTAAACTTCTTGACTTTGGCATCGCAATTTAATTTTTCTAGAATTAACCGTCATTCGTAGGTAGTCGAATACTCGTCGTACATTACGCGCTAGCTTTTCGATGGCTGACGCAACGCTGTCTTTACTAATAGATTTAATCAAGCCAGTGGCAAATCTGCGTAGACAAGTTATGTTTTCAGGACCATGCCCTTTGCGTATCGTGCAACGATCTTCATTCCAATTCCAATCGAGTAGGTAATGATGACTCTCAACACTCCAATGGTCTCGATTGAACTTGAGCACTTGTTCGGCGTTGGCGCTTAGCGGAGAGTGGCTGGTCAGTCCATAAGCAATTTCATGGGTTTCTTCGCCGCTTTTTTTGTCGATGGTGTGGCGTTGTATGGCAAATATTTGACCGACGAAAGGGAAATCAAGATAGTCGTTAAGCAGTGTAGATGTCCAAATAGAACGTGATTCAATGCGGCCATGTGCCAAGGTGTAGGGCTCGCTAAAGTCAGGGGCTTGGCGATTTTCAAAGGCTAGGCGAATATCCTGGGCTAGTGTGGGTTGGTTGTCTTTGGCAATGAAAACATAATGAGCAAGGCGATCTTTGACCAGATAGTGTGCCAACTTACGCTGTGTTAAAAGAGCATCGCCAGTGATTGTTTTGTCAGCAATAGCCAGTGCCTCCATAACCGGGATGAACATCCCGATCTCGTTAGTCTGTTTGAGCTCCTCGCGGCCTTTTACGGGCAAGACACCGACTTTTTTTTAGTGTGGCAGCGCCCGGTCTGATGCCCTACGACACCCAGGATATGAGTTTGACGACTCTCTTCATCAATGGCATTACACAGAGTTTTACCGTCAATTGCCAAACCTTCGTCTTCTTCGGCGAATTGTTCGTTCCAGCCTTGCAACGCAAGATCGAGTTGTTCGGGATCGACACGGATCAAGGTTTCTCTGAAAGTGCTACGACTGGGTACAGCATAATAGCCGTTTCGTTTACGGCAGCCAAAGCGTTCTCGCGCTTTTTGTCCCAAGTCCTCCGCCCAGCCGCTAATCGCTTTGTAGCCCTCCATCCCACACAGCACCGCACCCGCTGAGATGGCCAGAACACACGCTAAAGAATGGCGTTGCCCCTGCTTTCGGCGTGGATCGGGAATGTCAAAAAAGAATTCAGGTAAAGTACGCATTTGATCAGCGGTTAACATGATTTTGGGTGCTCCATAGCAATAGGCGGGGGCAAGAATAGATTGAGATAATCGGGCTTGAGTGTGCAATGTCAAAGGACGAACAAAGACCTGCTTGGGGTGTTGAGATATCGAGCTATAACCCCGGCGAGTACGACGGAAGCCACGGGTATCGCCCACATGCACCCAGTTAGCGGCGCGATAAATCGTGCCATGAAACAACAGAGGATCAACGAACGTTTCTAACAATAATAAGGGATAGCCGAAGCATTGCTGCCAATCCTCAGAAACTCGACGTTCACATAAGGAAAGTACACGCGACGCAAGGTTAGGATAATGGTGCTCGGGAAGAATCAGAAAGCGACTATTGTTAGCAATCAAGTGAAGACGATCATATTGATAACGATAGCTCCAACCGATCCACTGATCGCGTGCCGCACACTTCCATGCGGCGGCGGAAAAGCTGATTAATGCCAGCCATTCATTATGATAGCTTGCGACATACCGCAAGGTATGCCCGATCTTTGGTAAAGCGCCCAGATAATGGTGTGCTTTCATTAAGGACTGAAATCGCTCCTGCTCATTCGGCTGTACTGGCTGTATAATGATCTCTTGAAGGTTCAAAGCGTTTATCCCAAACAGAAAATCTCAGGATAATTTATATCTGAAAAATGTAAGTTTGTCCAGGATTAGTTATATCGAATTGATTTTAATTGTAAAGTTATAGAGAACTGTTTCGCCGTGTTCCGATACCGATTTGGGCCGGGAGCGATCCTCATTATTTGCCTACACGCTACTGGCTGT
>NQJH01000376.1 GCA_002256685.1 Methylococcaceae bacterium NSP1-2
GATGGTTTATTTTGCGCCAAAATTTTTGGACCGGTCAGTGATTATGAATGTCTTTGTGGCAAATATAAACGACTGAAACACCGTGGCGTTATTTGTGAAAAATGTGGCGTTGAAGTAACTTTATCAAAGGTTCGCCGCGAAAGAATGGGGCATATTGATTTAGCGAGCCCTGTAGCGCATATATGGTTTTTAAAATCATTACCTTCAAGAATAGCGCTGTTGTTAGATATGACGCTACGCGAGATTGAGCGTGTCTTATATTTCGAATCATTCGTCATCCTGGATCCAGGCATGACTCCTTTAGATAAGGGCCAGTTGCTGACGGATGATGAGTATCTCGATGCCGTAGAATTACATGGCGATGATTTTGTTGCCAAAATGGGCGCCGAAGCGATTTATGACTTATTAAAAGCCATCAATTTAAAAGAGCAAGTCGAAATTCTGCGTGAAGAAATAAATTCAACCAACTCAGAAACTAAAATCAAAAAATACTCAAAACGCCTTAAAGTCATGGATGCGTTATTGAGTTCCAAGAATCGTCCAGAGTGGATGATTTTAAAAGTACTTCCGGTATTGCCGCCTGAGTTACGCCCGCTGGTGCCTTTGGATGGCGGTCGTTTTGCTACTTCTGATTTAAATGATTTATATCGCCGGGTTATCAACAGAAATAATCGATTGAATCGTTTGCTGGACCTGAATGCACCCGACATTATTGTCCGTAATGAAAAGCGCATGTTGCAGGAGTCTGTCGATGCATTGCTGGATAATGGTCGTCGTGGTCGTGCGATTACAGGGACTAACAGGCGTCCGCTGAAATCGCTAGCCGATATGATTAAAGGCAAGCAAGGACGCTTCAGGCAAAATTTGCTAGGTAAACGCGTTGATTATTCAGGCCGTTCCGTTATCGTGGTAGGGCCTACGTTAAGACTTCATCAATGCGGGTTACCGAAAAAGATGGCATTAGAGCTGTTTAAGCCATTTATCTTCAGCAAGTTACAATTTCGCGGTCTTGCCACAACCATTAAAGCAGCAAAGAAAATGGTTGAAAGAGAGGGTGCTGAGGTATGGGATATACTCGAAGAAGTTATTCGTGAGCACCCGATTTTATTAAACCGTGCACCTACGTTGCACAGGTTGGGTATTCAGGCCTTTGAGCCTACCTTGATTGAAGGTAAAGCGATTCAGTTGCATCCGTTGGTCTGTAGTGCGTTTAATGCTGACTTTGATGGCGATCAGATGGCTGTGCATATTCCACTGTCTATAGAAGCGCAGTTAGAAGCCAGAACATTGATGATGGCAACCAATAATATTTTGTCGCCTGCTAATGGTGAGCCTGTGATTAATCCGTCGCAAGACGTGGTATTAGGGCTTTATTACATTAGTCGTGAAAAAATAAATGCCAAAGGTGATGGCAGTATATTTGTCAGTGTTGGCGAAATTCACAAAGCTTTATTGACTAAAACAGTTGAATTGCAATCAAAAATTCAATTGCGTATTACCGAAAAAGTGGTCAATGAACACGGCGAGACTGAGGATAAAACGCACAGAGTAAAAACAACTGTAGGTCGTGCATTGATTTGGGAGGTTGTTCCTGATCGTATGCCTTATGATCTGGTGAACTGTGATATGACCAAAAAGAACATATCACGGTTAATCAATTACAGCTATCGGTACTTGGGCAACAAAGATACGGTAGTGTTGGCTGACCAGTTGATGTATTTGGGTTTCAGGTACGCAACCATTTCCGGTGTATCGTTTGGTATCGAAGATATGGCGATACCGGCTAAAAAAATAGATATTATCAAAGCGGCCGATATGGAGGTAAATGAAATTCAAAGTCAATACGCCTCTGGTTTGGTTACTGATGGTGAGCGTTATAACAAGGTTGTCGATATTTGGTCACATGCTAATGATCAGGTTGCCAAAGTGATGATGGATGGATTGGGTGAAGAATCGGTTGTTGATGCTGACGGCAAGACAGTAAAACAAAAATCATTCAATTCAATTTTCATGATGGCGGAATCAGGCGCGCGGGG
>NQJH01000008.1 GCA_002256685.1 Methylococcaceae bacterium NSP1-2
TAGAGCGAATCGTTTTTTAATTAATGATTTAAATAAACCGTTACTAGATTTATTACAACTTATTATCGAAACGCCAGAAGAGATAGCCAATGCTTATGAAAAACTATGGCATGAGCAACAGTCTGATAGTATTGGACATTATTTTTCAGTCAGGGATGAATTTAATCGTTCGGGTGATAGTCGGTTATTTTTATATTTATTAGCCCGATGTGCGAAAGGGGCTGTTAGATATAATAATTCTGGAGATATGAATCAAAGCCCAGACAAACGCAGAAAAGGCACAATACCCGCTACCATGCGAAAAAATATACAAGGCGTTTCTGCTTTATTGAAAGGTAAATGCGAATTTTCATCATTGGATTATAAAGTTATTTTAAAACAAGTAGCTAAGACTGATCTTGTGTATATGGATCCGCCTTATCAAGGTGTTTGTGGTGATAAAGATTCAAGATATTATGCAGGTATTAATCATAGTGAATTTATCGAATCTTTAGACGAATTAAATGCACGAGGTATTTCTTATCTGGTTAGTTATGATGGTAAAACAGGTAATAAAAATTATGGCGAAAAATTACCCAATACACTTAATTTAACTTGTGTAGATATTAATGCAGGTCGGTCATCGCAAGCAACGCTATTAGGTAGAAAAGAAATCACGATTGAATCGCTGTATATTTCGCCAGCATTAACTAAACGATTATCACAATCTCAACCAACAAAAGCGCGTGAATTTACTGTTTCTGAGTCGTGCTATGCCTGATTATTCAAAAGAATTTCTTGAGTTATTGCAATCGGTCACTGCAAAACGTCCTAAAACTGTTATCGAGCATATTTTAAAATATGGTTTTATTACTAGCGAAGAGTTAAAAACTGTTTATGGCTATAATCATCCACCAAGAGCGGTTAGGGACGTTAGAGAACACGGCATAGCAATTGAAACTTATAGAGTATCAGGTAGTGATGGTAGAAAAATAGCCGCCTATAAGTTTGGCGACCCCACTAAAATTCGTTTTTCAAAATTATCAGGCAGAACCGCTTTATCTAAAACTATAAAAGATAAATTAATTTCAACTTATGGTTGCAAGTGTTTTATTTATCAAGAAGTCATGGATGAAAGGGATTTGCAAATAGACCATAGAATTCCGTTTGAGGTTGATGGAGATGGTAATAACGATATGAATCCAGAGGACTTTATGTTGTTATCAGGTTCTGCCAATCGCGCCAAATCATGGTCATGTGAACAATGTGAAAATTGGAATAATAAAAAAGATAAGGCGGTTTGTTTAAGCTGTTATTGGGCATACCCTGAAAATTATTCACATATTGCTATGTTGCCTATTAAAAGAGTTGATTTGATTTGGCAAGGTGAGGACGTTGAACAATATGAGTTGCTCAAAAAACACGCTCTTTCTGCACAACAAAATATTCCTGATTTCATAAAAGGGATTATTGAAAATGAATTAAAAAAATGTAAATAAAGCCATTAGGGTGGAAGTGGCGACACAAAAATGACTGATTTGGTAGTTACTGCAAGGCAGTATTTTTTATCACAGCGCAGGTGAACAAGGATAACAGTTGCGCTTTATGGTGGCGGACTCGACAAAACTGAATCTTTTAGCGATTGCACAAACAAATGCAAGCTTGTTAAGCATTTTGCTACTATATTTCAGTAAAAAAGGAGTAATCATGCAACCAAAAGACTGGCTTAAAGAATTTCTTACTGTTCGACAACTGAATAAACCAAACGCGCAACCGTTGTATCGTTATCGCATGACTGATGATGAATTTGCTAAGCTACAAAAAATGCTAGAAATCAGCGTGTTATTTAATGCTAAACATATAATAAAAATTTCGGGATGGAATGCCGCCTTTGTTATTTACGCCGCAGAATGGTGGCGACGTTATTATGACGGTGGTGTGTGGTCATGGCAGGCGATTTTCGCGGCGTTTGCTAATCAAATTAATGCAGAACAATATAATTTAATTGTCGAGTTAGGGCTTAAACGTAAAGTGAGAGTTATTAACGGACGGTCGGGTTATCTTGATACGATTGCTATTGAAGGCGGGTTGCCCGTTAAACAATTGAACAATGCCGATTATTTGAGGCAATTGTTTAAACAAGCCATTCCTAACTATTTAGGTTTGCACAACGCTGATAGTGCCGATGCCATCGCTATTATTGGTGATTATGCGCATCACCTGTCCGAAAATTTTCAGGCGATTTTAGGCGATATGCTGTGTAGGGTTGTGCAGTTATACATAACCCATGATCTTGCTAATAAAGAGCATCCTATCGACTATTTGAATCAACACGTTCCCGATTGGCAGGCGCAGTTTCCTTTACCAATAAATGACCCAGTTGCTCAGGCGTTATTAGCAGATATGATTAACGTAGCGGCACAGGTCAAAGCCAGACAAGGTTATTACTACTTACAAGGTAAACAGCTTAATTTTTCTAGCACGCCCAAAACTGTGTATTTAGGGTTGCCTGAGTTGTGGTGTGTAAATAGTGACATCGAAATTAATACCCCGTTACTCGCTAAAGCAGTTCACAGTAACGCCGCGTGGCAAGTTTTGACCGCTGAACAGCAAGGCATTTACGAATTAAGCCTACAAGATGAGCAAGGTACTATTCAATTTCATCAACTGTGCGCTCTGCTACCCGAAAACTTTAGTGTGCATTTTTTGCCATTAAACCGGCGCATCGTCATAAAACACAGTGAACGGGCGTATATTTCTTGTGACTCGCCTTTGGTGCGTAGCATCGACATCACGGAAAATGGTCGATCCATTGAATTTAACGCCAGCGACACCCCGCCAAGTGACGTTGATTTAATGCTACGCTGGGGCAAGTCCGATAGACTTATGCTGACGTTACCGTTTCCAGTGTGCAGTGCTCAACTACTTGATGCTAACGGCAATAAACTTAGCCAAGTGGTTATCAACCAATTACACGGTGCGCATCTACGGTTATTGGGAGAAAATCACTCACACGAGCGGCATTTAACACTGGAATTTAGCCTCAAAGATACGTCGTTAAATACCAACGATCTGTATTTTCGTGATGAAGTCAGTAAAACAGGCGTGGTGATTGAATTAGCCCTACTGAATTATCAGCAATGGCTACAAGAATTACTGGCGATTAGTCCTTATTCTGACAGTTTTGTGCGTTTAATCGTCTCCGAACAAGGTACAGAACTATTAAGTACCAATATTATGCGTCCGGTTCAACTGCCTAGCCAACAAATTACCAGAACGCGGCACGTCAGTACGCCTAATGAAATAACAAACTTAGCAGACGCATTGACCATCAATGATGACGCATTGAGACAGCTTTTTATTCGCCATCAACTCAAACAATTGTGCATTGATTTTGCTGCCGATGATTGGAATACACTGCGCGAATATCAGACTGACGCGCCACTGATAGCCAATGAAATATGGATAGCCGCGACTTTAGAAAGCCGTGTATTAGCTGCTTTAGTCTTACAACTAGAGACGGCTTTTATGCAGCGATTTGATACTGAATTACTGGTCTGTTGGGAATTAATCCCTGTCAGAGACTGGCTAGTTATATTTACGCGCTATAAAAATTATCTCGCATCGGTCATGGAAGAAACCGAGATTAAAGACATTATTAGCAACCGTATCGATAAAATTTCCGCGCTGAGTAAATCACTCCACATCATCGCGCAATTGCTGAAATACCAATTATGTGATGACACCTATAATGAATTAGCATTTATGCAAACGGCGGACGCACTGCCATTAATTACCGAACAACTAGAACACGAACAACACACATTGATTGAACGACAAGCGAATCGACAATGGGCAGAATTTTTGCATGATGAACTTTTGAATGATTGGCAAACATTACCTGCGCAAACCCAATCGCTATTAACGCCGCGTGATGCCGTGATAATGTTGCCGCTGTTAGTCGCAAACACTGCGTTAACTGCCCTGCCCTCAGCATGGCAACAATCAAAGGTTCAGCTTTTTAAATTACGTCAATTAAAAGCCTTTGATGAACTCTGGTTTACTACCGCGTTTACCTTATTACTGGCATACTTGTCACAGCAACCCACTTACTCACAACCACTACAACAGGAAACCACTACCATGATAAATTCTGACGAAAACGATTTAGTTGCCGAAATTGAAGAACAACTCGCCTTAGCCAATGAAGAAGTACAAGGCTTACAAACCGATGTCCAGTCATTACAAGGCGGTGAAGAAGCCTTGGAAGTCCTACTCCTAGAAAATCAGGAACTCAACGCCACCATTGAAAACCTAAGTGCCATTATTAAAAAACGTGATGACTCGCTACGGCTGTTATTGGCAGAAGTAACAAGTCTCAATACGAAAATACGCGAGATTCGTAACGAGTTACCGGCGAAAAAGTAATTTCA
Source organism: Methylococcaceae bacterium NSP1-2 (assembly GCA_002256685.1). Taxonomy (GTDB): domain Bacteria; phylum Pseudomonadota; class Gammaproteobacteria; order Methylococcales; family Methylomonadaceae; genus UBA4132. Next base: position 4,413 of record NQJH01000008.1, read on the forward strand.
GATAGGCACATTTCGCTTTTCCAGTGCCAATAAAAATTCTTTAATCTCCAAACCAGCACTGTAGCCGACTAGCTTGCCATTGCTGCCGATAATTCGGTGACAAGGAATAAAGATAGGAAGTGGATTTTTATTATTGGCTTGCCCGACTGCTCGCACCGCTTTGGGATTGCCTATTGCTACAGCAATATCTTTATAGCTGGCGGTGCTTGCATAAGGCACGCTACATAAAGCTTGCCACACAGTCTGCTGAAAAACCGTACCACGCGGCGCAAGTGGCAGAGAAAATCCTGTGAGTTCACCCGCAAGATAGGCATTTAATTGTAAAAATGCCTCGCTGATTAGCGCGGTTTCGGCTAGTTCAACGTCTTGCGGAATGACCTCATTGGCAAAATAAACCTCGGTAATGTTGCCATCTTGCTCAGCAATGCCCAGTTTTCCCAGCGCGGTTTGCTGAAAATAAAGCGTCATAACAGATTGAAATCTGCATCCAATACAATACGATAACGTGCTTTGCCTGAGGCAAGATGTTCCAACGCCTCATTAACCTGACTCATCGGAAAATGTTCTACCTGCGGACTAATCTGGTGACGTGCAGCAAATTCCAGCATTGTGGCGAGCGTTGCAGGATTACCCGTAGGCGAACCTGAAACACTTTTTTGCCCCATAATCAGATCAAATGCCGCAATCGGTATCGCTTCAAGCACTGCGCCGACAACGTGTAGTCGCCCGTTGGGTCTTAGGGTTTTTAATAACGCCGACCAATCTAACGGCACATTGACGGTGACTATCAACATATCCAAGGAATTGGCGATTTTGCCCATTGCGGCACTGTCTCGACTAGAAACCACATGATGCGCACCAAAGCCTTTAGCTTCTTCGGTTTTAGATTCGCTAGAGCTAAACGCGGTGACTTCACAACCCCACGCTTTAGCAAATTTAAGTGCCATGTGTCCTAAACCACCGATACCAACTACACCAACGCGGTCGGTGGGTTTAATGCCAAACGTGTACAACGGTGAAAAAACAGTAATACCGCCGCATAATAACGGACCCGCACTGCTTATATCGAGCTTATCAGGCAACGGAATCGCCCATGCCCAATGCGCTCTGATTTTGTCGGCAAATCCCCCTTGATGACCGACCATCGTTGGCAAAACCTCTAAGCAAAGATTATTCTGCCCTGTCATACATTCATGGCAGTGCATACAACTACCCGAATTCCAGCCTACACCAACACGTTGACCAATACGCAAGCCTTTAACCTGCGCACCGATTGCAACCACACGACCGACCGCTTCATGCCCCAAAATGACAGGGTATTGCGAGTTTCCCCAGTCATTATTGAGTATCGATAAGTCTGAATGACAGATGCCACAATATTCAACGGCAATTTCAACGTCTTCGGGTGCAAGCTGCCCTGCGTCAAATGTGTAAAGTTCAAGTTTTTGTTTCGGACCACGCGCTGCCCAACCGTGAATTTCAGTCATGATGCTCTCCTATTTTTTCAAAAAGGCTGCCATTGCCGCCGCTCGATCCGTAGCGACTTTCTGCGCAGCGGGACGGGCTTCTATTAACTGCATATAACTGGCAACATTAGGCAGGTATTCTGCCACGAGGTCAGTGCCATAAATTTTTTGGCTAGTCGCACTCACCATAAAAAAATGTAGCCACGCTACACAATCGGCGGCGGTGTAAGTGTCACCAGCAATATAGGGCGAAAATTTTGCCAACCGTGCCAAACCTTTTAAGCCTTTTTCTAACAATTCTTTCACTTCATTTTTAGTTTCATCAGACACCGTGCCGCCAAAAAACGCTTCTCTATACAAACGGCGGGCGTGTAATTCAATGTTAAGTTCCAAATGTTGAATCAATTCTCGACACTTTGCACGCTCAAAACTATTGGCAGGATACAGCGGCGTTTCAGGGTAGGTTTCTTCTAAATATTCCAAAATAACTTGCGATTCTGACAAACAACCGTGTTCCGTTTCAATAAATGGAATTTTCCCTATCGGTGAGCGTTTCAGCACCGCTTCATCTTGTGAGGGAAATACTTGTTCTTCGGTGAAAGCAATGCCTTTTTCCAACAACACCAGTTTGGTTTTATTGTAATAATTGCTAACAGCAAAGCCGCATAAATTAATCATAGTAATTCTCCGTGAGTGAGTGAATGGATCTATCAAACATTGAAAGCTCAGCTGCTAATGATTATGAACGTCTTGTATGACAACGCAAATTATTTTTCTGCTGAATTAGAAGCCCCTTAATCAGCGTTGTGAATGATAATCCACCACGCGCTCTACTTCATTTTTTGAACCTAATATCACTGGTACACGTTGATGAATACCGGTCGGTTTTATATCGAGTATGCGTTCACGTCCTGTTGAACACGCGCCACCTGCTTGTTCAATAATAAATGCCATTGGGTTGGCTTCGTACATGAGACGTAATCTGCCCGCTTTACTGGGGTCGCGTGTATCTAAGGGATACATAAACACCCCACCACGCGTTAAAATTCGATACACTTCAGCGACTAAAGACGCAATCCAACGCATATTAAAGTTTTTTTCACGCACGCCGTCTGTGCCTTGTACGCATTCAGCAATATAACGTTGTACAGGCGGTTGCCAAAAGCGTTGATTAGACATATTAATCGCAAATTCGCTGGTATCTTCGGGAATTTTTATATCGGGATGAGTCAAAATGAATTCGCCGATGTCTTGATCCAGCGTAAACGCATTCACGCCCTGCCCTGTCGTTAATACCAGCATGGTTGATGGTCCATACAGCACAAAACACGCGCACACTTGCTCGGTGCCTTTGCGTAAAAAATCGTCTTCCGTCGGTGCGACACCTTCACGACAATGCAAAATAGAAAAAATTGTCCCCACCGTCATGTTGACATCAATATTGGACGACCCATCTAGGGGATCAAATAAAACCAGATAATTACCTTTCGGGTATTGTGAGGGAATCTGAATGATGTCATCGATTTCTTCCGATGCCATACCCGCCAAATGCCCCGTCCAATTCAGCGCGTTGACCATAATGTCATGCGTGATAATGTCTAATTTTTTTTGCACTTCACCTTGGACATTTTCTGATTCAGCACTGCCCAACACGCCAACTAAATCACCGCGATTAACGAGATGGGATATTTCTTTACACGCCATGACAATATTATTCAGTAGCAGAGTAAATCTACCCGACGCATCGGGTAAGCCGCGTTGCTGTTCAATAATAAACTGGGTTAATGTTATTTTATTTGTCATGTGTTTTCTCTGGATTAGCGTTATCGTGACAGAGACCTCGGTGGTTTTAAAAACGGTCGAGGTCTTGTAAACTCATTATTCTTTGTTAGTTAGCATATTGTAAATTTTAAAGGACAGTATCGATGCTGCTAAGATAAAGGTAATGATATTGGCAAAGACAATGACTTCATTAGCAATATACACACCATAAACAAGCCAACAGAACACCCCCAGCGTAAATAGCGTGTACATACCAAGGGAAAGCGATTGCGTGTCTTTGGTTTTTATCGTTAAAATGGCTTGGGGCAAAAATGAGGCAGTGGTGAGTGTCGCCGCTAAATAACCAATGATTTCAGGCGTGATGTTCATGATGTAATTATCCTTTACCGCGTGTGCGTGTTTTGTCTTTTGTCATCTCCATTGTTTCAAAACGTTTTTCAATAAATTGAATAATCAAATCAGCAATGTCTTTGCCGCTGGTTTCTTCAATGCCTCTTAAACCCGGAGAGGAATTAACTTCCATAATGACAGGTCCATGATTAGAGCGCAGCATATCCACGCCGCACACATTTAGCCCCATGATTTTTGCGGCGCGTACGGCGGTAGATCGCTCTTCGGGCGTTAAACGAATTAAACTAGCCGAGCCACCACGATGCAAATTAGATCGAAATTCACCTTTTGCTGCTTGGCGTCTCATTGCCGCTACCACTTTATCACCGACTACAAAGCAGCGAATATCACTACCGTTAGCTTCTTTAATAAATTCTTGTACCATGATATTAGCGTTTAAGCCCATAAAGGCTTGGATCACACTTTCCGCCGCATTGTGGGTTTCTGCTAATACCACCCCAATGCCTTGTGTGCCTTGCAATAATTTAATCACCAACGGTGCGCCACCGACTTGAGAAATTAAATCTTCAATATCATCGGGATTATTAGCAAAACCGGTGACGGGTAAACCGATACCTTTTCTAGCCAATAACTGAATAGAGCGTAATTTATCCCTAGACCGCGAGATACCGACCGATTCATTTAAAGGCATCACATTCATCATTTCAAATTGACGCAATACGGCGGTGCCGTAAAAAGTGACAGATGCACCAATTCGCGGTATAACCGCATCAAAGCCAACTAAATCTTCGCCCCGATAATGAATAGAGGGGTTGTGCGAAGTAATATTCATATAACAACGTAACACATCTAATACGCGCACTTCATGACCGCGTGCTTGTGCCGCTTCAACCAACCGCGTAGTTGAATACAATTTAGCATTACGCGATAAAATAGCAATTTTCATAATTTCCTGACTTAGCTCCTAAAATACTTGCACTATTTTGGCATGAAATAATCTAAGCAGTTTTAATTTTTATTTATTTGAGAGGTCGTTATGGCATTACTAGAAACCCCCGTGTGTGATTTTGGCAAACAAGCACCTGACTTTGTGTTACTTGGCGTGGATGGAAAAAGATGGACGCTTGCCCAATGTATGGGTGAAAAAGGCTTGTTGGTGATGTTTATTTGTAATCATTGCCCTTATGTTAAAGCGGTTCATGAACGCATTATTCGCGATACCCTTGAATTAAAAGCTTTTGGTATTAACTCAGTAGCGATTATGTCCAACGACACCGCAGACTATCCCGAAGATTCTTACGAAAATATGCAGCGACTTGCCGAACAATTCGCCTACCCTTTTCCGTATTTATTGGATGACACTCAAGAAGTGGCTAAAGCTTACGGCGCGGTATGTACGCCTGATTTTTTTGGTTATAACGCTAATTTTGAATTGCAATATCGTGGTCGGTTAGATGCCAGTCGCAAAGAAACTGCCCCAGCTGATACAATACGCGACTTATTTAACGCCATGAAACAAGTTGCTGCCACAGGTAATGGACCAACACAGCAAATTCCTAGCATGGGTTGCTCGATTAAATGGCGACAAAACTAGAATTTTTCTACAGACCTTTCAGGTTTTAAAAACTTGAAAGGTCTTACATCACCTTCACAACAAGAGAGAGAAAATATGTCGATTCAAAGAATGGTTGATCTGGATTTAGCAGGTAAACGGGTTTTAATTCGTCAAGATTTAAACGTGCCTGTCAAAAATGGCAAAGTCACTAGCGATATTCGTATTCAAGCCAGTGTACCAACCATTAAACTTGCTTTAGAAAAAGGCGCGGCAGTCATGGTTATGTCGCATTTAGGTCGTCCTGAAGAAGGTCACTATGACGAAGCGGCTTCTCTAAAACCGGTCGCTGAACGCTTAGCTGAATTACTGGGCAAAACCGTGCGTTTAGAAAAAGACTGGATTAATGGCGTAACCCTTGCTGCTGGTGAAGTGGTACTGTGTGAAAACGTGCGTTTCAACGTCGGCGAAGAAAAAAACAGCGATGAACTCGGTAAAAAAATGGCAGCACTTTGTGATGTGTTTGTCATGGATGCCTTTGGTACCGCGCACAGAGCGCAAGCATCAACCCACAGCGTGGCAAAATTTGCCCCTGTCGTTTGTGCAGGTCCATTATTAGCCAGCGAATTAGATGCACTCGGTAAAGCCTTAGAAACCCCGACTAAACCGCTAGTTGCGATTGTTGGTGGCTCTAAAGTATCGACTAAATTAACGGTATTAAAATCATTATCTGAAAAAGTAGACCAACTGATTGTCGGTGGTGGTATTGCGAATACGTTTATTGCCGCCGCAGGTTTTCCTGTCGGTAAATCACTGTATGAACCTGATTTAATTCCCGAAGCGCAACGCTTAATCGCCGCTGCGAAAGCCGCAGGGTCTGCTATTCCCATTCCTACTGACGTAGTGTGTGCGAAAGAATTTTCAGAAAACGCCATTGCGACCATTAAACAAGTCGCTGACGTAGAAGCCGATGATTTAATTTTGGACATCGGTCCTGATACCGCTAAACAATACGCCGAGCTGTTAAAATCAGCGGGTACCATTGTTTGGAATGGTCCAGTGGGTGTATTTGAAATTGAACAATTCAGTCATGGTACGCAAGTTTTGTCTATTGCAATTGCTGAAAGTAGCGCGTTTTCGATTGCGGGCGGTGGTGATACGCTAGCCGCTATTGACAAATATGGCATTAACGACCAAGTGTCTTATACCTCAACAGGCGGCGGTGCATTCCTTGAATTTTTGGAAGGAAAAGAATTACCTGCGGTTGCTGTGTTAAAATCACGCGGTTAATAAATATAAAGTTCATAGTTCCCACGCTCCAGCGTGGGAACGATACCCACTACATAAAGGTTAAAAAATGGCAAGAGTTACCATCGAAGATTGTTTAGAAAACGTAGAAAACCGTTTTAAACTGGTGTTATTAGCCAGCACAAGAGCGCGTCAATTAAGCCACGGTGCAACCGAATTTTTGCCACGCGGCAAAGATAAAGACACCGTGTTAGCGTTACGCGAAATTGCCGCAGGTCATGTCACCCCTGAAAACATTAACGCATTACACCGTGTCGGTGAAGTGCATGACTACAATCCCCCTTTTTAACCACTAATCAACATGGATATGCCCGATAGCCTTGCGCCCGAACGCCCTGAAGATGAACTGATTGCGCGTTTATGCCAAAGCTTATCTGGTTATTTAGATCAAAAGCAAATTGACGATTGTGTTAGTGCTTATCAGTTTGGCGCATTAGCACATACGGGGCAATTTCGTAAAAGCGGCGAAGCCTATATTTGCCACCCGCTTTCCGTTGCCATGATACTGGCTGACATGCACATGGATGCCAGTGGCATTATGGCGGCGATTCTGCACGATGTGATTGAAGATTGTCAGGTCAGCAAAAAAGAACTGGCTGACCAGTTTGGCGTAGAAGTTGCCGAACTGGTTGACGGTGTCACTAAACTCACCAAAATTGCTAATAGATCACAAGCAGAAGCACAAGCAGAAAATGTGCGGAAAATGTTTCTGGCGATGGGCAAAGATTTGCGCGTTATTCTCGTCAAACTTGCCGACCGCCTGCATAACATGAAGACATTAGGCGTGATGCCTCCCGAAAAAAAACGCCGTATTGCGCGTGAAACGTTGGATATTTACGCCCCGATTGCCAATCGTTTAGGCATGAACAATATTCGCCATCAACTCGAAGCCTTAGGTTTTGAAGCGATGTATCCGTATCGATATACGGTCATTAATAACGCGCTAAAAAAAGCGCGGGGCAATCGCCTAAAAATCGTCGATACCATTGAAAGTTCGATAAAAAACCGTTTAGAACAAGCCGATATAAACTGCAACGTATTAGGTCGGGAAAAAAATATTTACAGCATTTATCAAAAAATGCACCGTAAAAAATTATCGTTAGCGGCAGTGTTTGATGTCTATGCGTTTCGCATTTTTTGTGAAGATGTCGATACTTGTTACCGCGTACTCGGCGTGGTACATAATTTATACAAACCGATTCCCGGGCGTTTTAAAGATTATATTGCCTTGCCTAAAGCCAACGGCTATCAATCGTTACACACACTATTGATAGGTCCTTATGGTCAACCCATCGAAATCCAAATCAGAACCCATGAAATGCACCACATGTCCGAATCGGGCATTGCTGCACATTGGTTATATAAATCTGACACTGGTAAAACTGAAAAAATTCAAGCCCGCGCTAATGAATGGCTCAGGGATTTGCTGGAAATTCAAAAATCAGCAGGTGACTCACTGGAGTTTATCGATAATTTAAAAGTCGATTTATTTCCTCAAGAAGTGTTTGTGTTCACGCCAAAAGGCAAAATTATCAAAATTGCCAGAGGCGCGACCATTGTCGATTTTGCTTATGCCGTGCATACCGATGTCGGTAATTCGTGCATTTCTGCAATGATTGATAAACAGTTAGTGCCTTTGCAAACCAAATTAGAAAATGGCGTAACGGTTGAAGTAATTACCGCACCGTGGGCAAGACCGAATCCACTGTGGCTTAATTATGTCACCACCGTTAAAGCCCGTTCCAGCATTCGTAATTTTCTGAAAAACTTTAAACAACAAGAAGCCATTAATTTAGGACGCAGACTGCTGGAAAAAGAATTGCACGCCATGAAATTACAGCTAGACACCATTGAAGAATCACGCTTGCAAGCCTTGCTCACCTCGACGAAGACGCGCTCATTAGATGCGTTATTAGAAGATATTGGTTTAGGTAACAAAATGCCATTCCTAGTTGCCAAACGCTTGACTCAAGATGATGTCAGTGCCAATGTCAGACTCCATGACAACGACAAAGCAGAAAAAAATCCGCTGATTATCAAAGGCACAGAAGGCATGGTGATTACCCTTGCTAAATGCTGTAGACCGATACCGGGTGATGCGATTATCGGTTTTTTTAATCCGGGTAAAGGGATCGTCGTACATCATCACGCCTGCCGCAATCGTACCATTATTCGAAAAAAACACACTAACTGGCTGGATGTGGAATGGAGTACCGATGTGGTTGGCGATTTTCCTGCTGAATTGCGTCTGGAAATCCTCAATCAACGCGGCGCGTTAGCGACTATCGCCTCAACCATTTCCGAGCTAGATTCCAACATTGAAAACGTCACCGTAGTCGATCAAGATGTCCATGTCTGTATTGATTTAATCACGCTAACCGTTAAAGACCGTGTGCATTTAGCCCAGATTATTCGCCACTTGAAAGAACTGTCTATTGTGTTAAAAATCACGCGGGTTAAAGCGTAGCGAGGGGAGATTTCCCCCGCGTATCGTTCCGCTATTAACCCCCGCTAGCCACTACAAAAATCCCATTACATAATCATTTTGTGGAGTCGCTGCATAGCTTGGGTTGCCGCTGTTTGACAGCCCAAGTTATGACAATTACTGCGTACTTTTGATTAATGCGCATCATCATGATGCCATTTTGGCATCATAACAATACAGTTAGGATTAAAACCCTGATTTTTCAGGGTGTCGATACTGGCGATTTTTTCTTGCTTGAGTAAATCGATAACGGTGATTGAGCCATCACTCATATCAGGTAAATTCAAAAAACTGTTCTGCACGATGGCATAACGTCCGTCCGGTGTGAAAACAATATGATGTGCGCCGCCTGCGGTGGGAATGGTTTTGAGGTGTTTGGGTTTTAATTTCAAATCGCCGCTAATATCAAAAATGTTTAATGCCCCAGGGTTGGCAGTGCTGACATAAAGTCGGTCGTGTTTGTCGTTGAAATAAATTTCTAGCGGTACGCCTTGTTGAATACTGCTAAAGTCAAATACTTGTTGAAAACTAAAATCTTTGCTGGTCTCGTTCCAAATAGCTGTCCATAACGCACCGCCGAACATAGTATCAATGTACGCCATTGCAGGTTTAGCGTGCGGTAAAAATACGGCTTCTACCGGTGATGAGCCAGAGGGCGAGGGTTTGTCTGACAGTTTATGTGTAGATAATACCTTGCCGCTTGATGCTTCAATTACGGTCACCGTTTCACCGGCATCACCTAAATCAGAGGGGCGCACGGTGCTTGTCACTATCATGCGGTCAATGTCATCATTTAAGCCGATGCCGTGCGGGTAGCGAATAAACGTGTCTTTGCCATTGGCGGTAATGACTTTAGTTTGGGTATCCGTTTGGGCATCACCGACGATCACATTACTTGAACCCATGCAGGTTAGATACCACGTTTTATTATCTTTAGAAAACGCGAGGTCTTCACCGACTTGGCACTCTGGTACGTCAATTTTTTTCAGAGCATAAGGAAGATGCTTCATATCCATGACGTGTAATGCCCCATTACCTAAAGCGGTGATATAGGCTTTACTTGCGTCTTTGTTGTAAAAAATATGGTGTGCCACGCGGTCAGCGGGCAGTGGAATATCATTAAGGAGCTTACCGAAATTTTTTGATTCAGGATCGACATCGATGATCGCTATACCTTCACGTCTTGGCGTTTGGCTAGGTTTGCTTTCATAGTTGACCATCGCCAGTATTTCGGCTTGAGCAGTCACTGGGGTGAGAATACAAGCGGTGAGTAAGGCGGCTAAGAATCGAGTGATTTTCATACTAATAAAGCCTCGGTTAGTAAAAATAGTGTGGTGCGTCAAACCTCCAAGGTTTTAAAAACCTCGGAGGTTTATATTATTCCGCGCTGGTTGGATCAATGATGGTTCTGATTTGCGAGATACGATTAGCAGGAAACCCGCCTTGTTCAGCATGTGCTTTGATGGCCGCTTCATCGGGTGCGATATACACGCAATAGATTTTATCATCGGTGACATAGCTTTCTAGCCATTGGATTTTTGTTCCCATGTTACTGAGAACGCCGCAGGATTTTTGCGAGATGGCTTGTAGGTCTTGAGCAGTTAATGCGCCCGCGTTGGGAATGTCACGTTCGATAATATACTTTGGCATAATGCCTCCTCGATTTGATTAATATGATGGGTCGTCTTGTTAAAGCGCGATAAAAAATCAGGCTAGCAAGACCTCCGAGGTTTTAAAAACTTCGGAGGTCTACTATATCTAAAAAATCACGCTTTAAAAAAATCCCCCAATAATGCTTGGCAGCATTGTTGCAGCGGTGCGGTTGATTGCTCAACCTTCATGCGTAACAACGCGCCTTGCCAAGTGTTGACTAATAAATCCGCCATGTCACGGGCAGATTTATCAGTGCGAATGGTGCCTTGTTGTTGTGCTTTGCTTAAACCAGACTGTAAAACATCCCGATAACGATTCAGCGTGGTTTGTAAGGCGACTCTGCAAAGATCACTGCTATCGCCAATTTCACCGATTAAATTACCTAATAAACACCCACCTTTAAAATGGGTGCGCTCTAGTTCGGCGATTGATTCATTAAAATAGCGTTGCAAAGCACTGAGGGCATCAGTGTCGGGCTGAGCTAAATAGTTAGTTATTTGTTGAATGTAGGGCGTGATGTAGTGTTCTATCACTTCTGCACCAAAGTTCTCTTTGCTACCAAAATAATTGTAGAAAGAACCTTTAGGTATTTGCACCGCATCCAAAATTTCTTGTAAACCCGTACCGTGATAGCCTTGTTGCATCAGCAACATCACACCTTGGTTCAATAAATTTTCGCGGTTAATTTCTTTTTGTATTAATCTATTCATGATTTAATGATACGACCGGTTGTCTTATTTTGTCAAAATAAATTTGCAGATAACCTATTACCTATTGCCCATTGCATGACTGCTCCACATCATCACATAGACTAAGTACCTACTATTTTGTTATAGTTAACAAGTTTTCGACGTGCTTAGGCACACTTTATTAATAGCTAGCTCATCACTCTGGAGAAACTCAATGGCAATTAAAGTTGCAATCAATGGTTATGGTCGTATTGGCCGCAATATCGTTCGCGCACTCTATGAATCAGGTCGCACCAATGAAATTCAAATTGTTGCAATCAATGACTTAGGCGATGCTTTCACTAATGCTCACTTGACACAATATGACTCAGTTCATGGAAAATTCCCCTTTGAAGTGAGCGTTGATGGTGATTATATGGTCATCAATGGCGATAAAATTAAAGTTTTCTCTGAAAGAGATCCTTCAAAATTGCCTTGGGCTGATTTAGGCATTGACGTAGTTCATGAATGTACTGGTTTTTTTACTAGCAAAGCTAAAGCCTCTGCACACATTACTGCTGGCGCGAAAAAAGTTATTATTTCAGCACCCGGTGGCAACGATGTCGATGCAACTATCGTTTATGGTGTAAACCATAAAACCTTAAAAGCGACTGATACCGTTATTTCTAACGCATCTTGCACCACTAACTGTTTAGCACCTATCGTTAAACTTACACGATGCGATTGGCGTGGTACATGGTTTAATGACCACAATTCACTCTTATACGAATGACCAAGTGTTAACAGACGTGTATCACAGCGATTTACGCCGTGCGCGTTCTGCAACCCAATCAATGATTCCTACTAAAACAGGTGCAGCAGCAGCGGTCGGTTTAGTATTGCCAGAATTGGCTGGCAAATTGGATGGTTTCGCAATGCGTGTACCGACTATCAACGTATCTGTGGTTGATTTAACGTTCCAAGCAGCGAGAAATACCACGAAAGAAGAAATTACCGATGTATTAAAAGCAGCTTCTGAAGGCTTTTTAAAAGGTATTTTGGAAATCAACAACAGACCCTTAGTGTCAGTTGATTTTAATCATAATCCAGCATCGTCTATTTACGAAGAACCCTCTACTATCGTTATGAATGGTAACTTCGTTAAAGTACTGTCTTGGTACGATAACGAATGGGGCTTTTCAAACCGTATGTTAGATACATCTATCGCTTTAATGAACGCGGAATAAACATGCTAAGAAGAACCAAAATTTTAGCCACACTAGGTCCTGCTACCGATAAAGAAGGTGTGCTTGAAGGTCTATTTGCGGCAGGTGTTGATGTTGTGCGCATGAATTTTTCACATGGCGCAGCACAAGATCATATTGACAGAGCCAATGCCATTCGTGAGATGAGCAAAAAAACAGGCAGACGCGTTGGTATTTTGGCAGATTTGCAAGGACCAAAAATTCGTATTGCCCGTTTTAAAGACACTAAAGTAATCTTAAATGAAGGTCAAGATTTCGCACTTGATATTAATTTTGACCCGCTCATGGGTGATAACACGCAAGTCGGCATCACCTACGAACCACTGGCTTTAGAAGTTAAAAAAGGCAGTCGTTTGTTGTTGGATGATGGTCGTATTGTCCTCGACGTAGTCAATGTTGAAAACATGCGTGTCAATTGTACCGTTGTGGTTGGTGGCGCGTTGTCCAATAACAAAGGTATTAATTTAATGGGCGGCGGTTTATCAGCGGCGGCATTAACCGACAAAGACAAAGAAGACATCAAAACTATTGCGATAATGGGTTGTGATTATGTCGCTATTTCTTTTCCACGTTGTGGCGCAGATTTAGATGAAGCGCGACGCTTATTAGTTGCCGAAGGCTGTCACGCAGGTATTGTGTCGAAAGTCGAACGTGCTGAAGCCATTGTCCCTGAAGTTATGGATGAAATTATTCTGGCTTCTGATGCAGTGATGGTCGCACGGGGTGATTTAGGTGTAGAAATTGGTGATGCTAATTTACCTGCCGTGCAGAAACTGTTGATTAAACGTACCCGCGAACTTAATCGTATCGCTATTACGGCGACACAAATGATGGAATCGATGATTGATAATCCGATTCCTACCCGTGCGGAAGTATTTGACGTGGCGAATGCGGTTTATGATGGTACTGATGCGATTATGCTATCAGCAGAAACTGCATCGGGTAAATATCCGATTAAAGCAGTCGAAGCCATGCACCGTATCTGTATTGAAGCAGAAAAACAAGCAGTCGTGCGTGAATCTGATCACCGTATCAGCATTCAGTTTGAACGGGATGATGAAGCCATTGCGATGTCTGCGATGTACATGGCTAATCATACTAAAATCAAAGGTATTGTTGCATTAACAGAATCGGGTTCAACACCGTTATGGATGTCACGCATCAGCTCTGGCATTCCTATTTATGCGTTTAGTGGTCAAGAAAAAACCTTGGGCAAAGTCACTTTGTTTCGTGGCGTATTTCCGATCCACTTCAAACTGGGTGAAAATCAAGACCATGCTGAAGTTAATCGAAATATCGTTAAAGAACTTAGAAAATGGAAAGCAGCTAAAGACGGCGATAAATTCATTATCACTAAAGGTGATTTGAACGGCGTAGAAGGTGGCACCAATGCGTTAAAAGTTGTTATCGTAGGACAAGGTTTAACACCTTAATTCTTTCTTGTAGGGACGCGAGGATTCGCGTCTCTGCTTTTTTCTATACAGACAATCCCTTCTTTACTAATCACTCTGTAGAGCTAATTTGGGCAGCTAGATTTTGTCAAGTTAGGGTAGGTTTAAACAAACGTCATCAAAGTCCCACGAGATTTTCGTGGAAGTCGCAACTGCAATGGGCTGAGTCTAAATAATGACTTCCCAAATTTAAGTCTTTTTTGAGAGTAAATTTTTGGGAAGTAACAGACCCACAGAATCCTGCATTTTTTCATCCGAAAAATCGAACTCACCATGCAGGTTGAAATGCGCCCAAGTAACCACCGAGCCATTCTCAACCGCTTCCAATAATTTCGCTTTTCGATCATCATTTTTCTCAGTCGCTAATTCACGCGACAGATACAAATAATTCCAGCAAACAATGGCGTTTTTAATCAGCCTGCGACAACTTTCAGCAATTTCCTGATCTTCTTTTTCACTTTGAATGAATTCATTGCTATGTCCAAAAGACACCGCTTTGGAAAATTTGTTTGAACTTTCAACCTTGTTCAATTGTGCTTCAATTGACTGTCTGAAAGAGCAATTATCGTAGTATTTTAGGATGAATAATGATTTGGGGATTTTGCCCAATTCTTTTAACGCTTGATAAAGCGAATGCTGTTTTGAATAGGAATTTAGCCGTCTGAACAATTGTGAAGCTGACGTAATTTTAAGTTGAATCGTGGCAATAAAACGCAAAATGTCATCCCAGTGATGTTCGATAATACTTTCGCGAATACGGCGAGTGGGCAGAAAAACAAATTCTTGTTCTTCGTAGTGTTTTCGCGGTTTGAAAGCATATAACTTCTGTTTGCTCAGTCCTTTAATTCTCGGCGCAAATTCAAATCCCAACAAATGTGTCACGGCAAAAATCACTTCCGAATAACCGTGTGTATCGGTTGAATGAATGTCACTTTTTACCACGTTGTTGTACATCAAACCGTCAATCACATAAGTCGCCTCGCGCTCGGCAGAGCTGATAACTGTTGAGTACCACATGAAATTACGCATATCGATAAACGAGATGGTACTGGAACCTTTGTTCTGCCCAAAATACTTGAACGAATGATTGGCGTTGAGCGAATCGTCTTCGACTTCACGTTTCTGTCCATCGCTTGAAGTATGTAATTTCTCTGATTTGGATTGATAAACCTGTGGTAAATCAAGCTGGCTGATAAATTGCAAAACACGATCATTGGCGGCTTGAACATTTTGCAGTGAAAAATACCATCTCACGGCATTTTCAAGTTCGTTCTCATTAATTTCATTGGAGATTTGCGCCAGTTTTCGATGACCAATATCACAGCCATACCCCATAATTCCTGCAAAGAAAGTTTTTGATGCTGGTTTTGCACGTCGATATTTCGGTTGCCAATGCTCGAATTCATCCAGATTTAACGTGAATTCTTCCATCTTTATGCACTGTGAGATAAGGATTTTTGCCCTGTTTGAAGTTTTGATTGGTTTTTTGATATTGTTCATCCAAAGCCGATTTGAAGGAATTTAATGTCGCTTTGCAATCGACAAATTCCGTTAATTTCGCACGTTCTAAATACTCAGTGCGATGTTTTTCCCATTCGGTTTTTGAAATCAAATAATCATCAAGTGGACGATACTTTTCAGAGTGGATCAGGTTCAACGCTCCAGATTTAATGGCTTCGGCAACATGAATAAACAGCAACACTTTATAAAGTGAGGTTCGGAATTTTCCTTCTGCCGACATTAAAACCGTGCGTTCTTCGGGGTTCAAAAAAGCAGTCGGGGCATTTTTATCGATATTACCTTCATGGATTTGATAATGCTGTAATGCCTTGAATAAGGCGGGCTTACTGCTATTTTTATCGAACTGTATTTGACGAACAATGTCTGAAACACGACGTTGTAATTTGAGCGATTGCTCTTCCAATGCGTCGAAATAATCTTGTCCACGCTGAGTTTTCTTGTCTGAGGCTATTAATGCTTCTAATTTTGCTTTTTCAGTGTCTAACGCCTTGCTAATTAACGGAACTTTTTGATTATTGTTCAGTTGGTTATTATCTACGATCTGCTGTATGGCAGACAAAATTTCAAAAGTGTTTTGTTTAAATGCGTCAATCGATTCATTGCGTTTTTCGCGTTCTTTGAAATAGGCTTCTTTCTGATGTCTGTCGGCTAGATTTGTGGCATTTTTTACGGTTTGCAATAACGTATCCATCAGCATATCGTTCAATTTGAACGTCTGATAAGTGATGAATGCAATCAAATATAAATAACGGATTTGGGCTGAACGCCTTGAAATTTGTGGGATTTGCGATTTGATAACCAGATAAGCGTAATGACGCACACTAGCATTACTCAAATTCAGTTTTGTTATCACTGGGTGAAATTCAAGGTAAAGCTGCTGTAAGGCTTTTAAATCGTCCAAATTGGCTTTGATTTTTAAAGGTTTCGTAGATTGATACGTTTTCTTAAACAATGTGAGCTGATAACTCCAATCAGAACTTTCATCATTGTTCGATTCTTTTTGCAGAAAGTTATCGAGTTTTAGGCGTTGATTTTTATTGAGCAACACAAAACAAGTTTCGCTGAGCGTTTGTTCGTTTTGGTTGGTTGCATCGATGATTAAATTTGAAAGCACGTTGTAACTTGGTATCACCATCTTCTTTCGATTCAATGATTCAATCAGATCCAACAAAATATTTTTTGGACGATGCTGAATGCTGACTAATAACTGAACTTCTAATTTGGCGAAATCTTCATCAAATTTTCGCCACCCAAAATACTGGATAATAAAGCGTTGATGGCGTGCGTACGTTTCACGACTGTAATTATCAAGGCAAATTTCAAGCGGATTTATTCCAATTTTTTCAGCCACAAATTCAATATCTATTTGTCGAAATTGACGTGCAAAAAATCTTCGGCGAGCCTTGAAATAGCCCATTGTGACAAGGAAACAAACTTTGTTAGTTGGCGTACTTAGTTTTTCCAGCAAGTCATCCGTTGTATTTGAAATGGCGAAAAATTGTTTACGTTCTACGCTGTTAAATTTAGGTGGTGATTCAAATTCTGATTCTTCTAGCCGATTGAAGATTCTCATTTTTGGCATGGACAATCTCCAAATAAGTTATCGTTAAAATGACGGTTTATACAAGTAAACAAAAGTCATTGATATTTATGTAATAATCGTTATTAAATAATGCTTATTTTTAGGTTTTTATCAAATCAATGGAAAATTTAACAACGCATAAGACTGTCGCTTACTTGCGTGTTTCAACAGTCGAGCAACAGACTGAGAAAAATAAAACCGATATTTTACACTTTGCCAATCAGCACGATCTTGGCAAAGTACATTTTGTTGAAGAAATTTGTTCTGGGAAAACCGCATGGCGGGATCGTTTAATTGCTCAGCTCCTTAATGATCTCAAACCGCATGATGTCATTATCGTTTCTGAACTATCACGTTTAGGTCGCAGTATGCTGGAGT
>NQJH01000130.1 GCA_002256685.1 Methylococcaceae bacterium NSP1-2
TTTTAATAAGTTGTTAGCAAGTAGCAAGCCTAGATGGAGCGTAGCGGAATCTGGGATAATTCACAAATAATGTAGTGCGTTCATTTAAGCCCTGACTTCATTTAGTAAATCAGGGTGACGGTCGAGGATTTTGAGCAATTTGACCAGTGCTAACGGTGGTTTGGTTTTGCCACTTTCGTAGCGTGAGAAGGCATTGACACCACCGCCGAAAATTTCTGCCGCTTCCCGTTGGTCTAGCAACAGTTTTTTGCGAACGCTGATAATAAAGTTAGGGTCAACAATTGAGGCGTTCACTTGTTTGTTAAATTCCAGCATAAAACACATGGTGCGCCGCGATTCGTCGGCATCCAAAATGGATTCATCACAGGCTGGGCAGAACTCGCCCGTTACGGTTGGAATAACAGTAGTTTCGCCTTTGTAGGTATAGGGCATATCGCGGGTATCATGCACTAAGTCTGCGCCTGCACAAGAGGGACATTTCATATTCATAGCTCCTTAAAAGACACAATAAGCACATCATCAATGACGGTAAGTTTAAGATAAATCTCACCCACTGGCGTAGTGGGGCGATAGACATCTTGCCAGATTCGATGATTGGCATGAGTGGTTATACTTTTATAGAAATCGGCGGGTGTTAGTGCCATTATCACTGCAATCATGCTATCAAAATCGAACCCCAACGCAGTGCCGCCTTCACGCGCCGCTTTGGTTGTCCGTACATTTCCCGCTTTAATCATGGCTTTGACAACGGACAGTTTGCAATGAGGTGTTTATTTTTCCATTAACCTAATTGGTTAAATTGCACAAGTTTTGTTTTAACGTGTCAATGCTTGAAGGTTATGGAAACACGCTCCAAATGGTGCTATCGTTTGTTGAAATAATCAACAACAGGGTATTATTATGGCAACTGTTAATTTCAGCGTTCCTGAATACGTCAAACAAGAATTCAATCAGCTATAAAAGCGCGATTTTAACCCAGTTGATGCTGCAAGCGATTGAAGCTCGAAAACAGCAACAACGCCGTGCGGTTGTAATAGAAAAAATAGTACAACTGCGTGATACACAAGCCCCTGTTTCACTGGAAACCTTTGTGTTAAATGGTTTTTTCCAGAGTCCCCGAAAGAGCAGCTCCGCGAACAAGCCATGTACTTGCTAGCGAACAAGCCATGTACTTGCTAAAACAAGTGGCTAATAATCAAATTCTATTGTGTCAACCGAGTCACTGGCTTGCGGAAGTGGTTGCCATTATCGCCAGACTGTGTGTGGGATGGATATGTCGTTTCTGGAAGCCGAGTAGATACTATCCGTAGATTGGGGTTCGTAGCTCACCCCAATCTACCGCACTGCTAGAAAAATAATGTTAATCAAAACCGTTCCAAACGGTGTGGTCTTGATTGTTGAGATTTAAAAATATTATGTGAGAGTGACATGGTGCATTAGTCCTAAAACGCCCACGACAATCAAATACACAGCCACGAAATAATTTAAAAACCGTGGCACTATCAAAATTAATATCCCGACTACAAGAGCCAGTAAGGGTTCAATCGCAATATTCATGAGAGTTCTCCTTTGAAATAAAAAAGTATCGGCGGTCGCATCTGTACCGCAACAACCACAAGTCCTAGCCACGCACCATTCAATAACACAGCAACCATGACCCCAGCCACAATCATGATTACCAAACTTTCACCCGCTCGCTGCGTTTCTAGCGTGCGATTTCATGATTTTTACTTTTCTAACGACCACCGCTTAACAATCGGCTCAGTAAAAAGCCCCCTGCGACTGCAATACCCAATGATGTAATTGGGTTTTCACGAATATAACTTTGGCAATGCTTCACCAATCGCTGCTCGGTATCTATGAGTTGTTCGCTTTTTTCGTCAAACTTTTCTTTGGCTTGATTGATGAGTTGCATTGGTAATCGTATCGACTGTTTCATGTGCAAAATCGGACACTTTATCTGTTGTGTTCATGGGTGTTTCCTGCTCTGTGTTCATAATGGTTTCCTACTTTAATTTAAGGCGCATGTCATTTTTAACAGAAGTCACCAGAACACAAGAGAGGATAAGCACTAAATATGATGGTTTCATAATATTACTCCTTGACCATAAAGATTAACGATTACGAATTGTGAAGGGGCTGCGGTATCTGGGTTGTGCTGTATGATGATAAGACCTCCTGTTATCTACTTGAGTGAATAAAGAAATGAGGCAGGTATGGCGGAAAAAACTCTAATTTTATTTGTTGGACTCAGTTGCTAATTCTTCCTGCTCGCAACAAGCAAAAGCCCTCCGCCAGTGACTATAGCCCCTATACTCGCCCAAACTGGAATATAAACGGTCGGTAGTGGGTTAAATCTGTTATTTAACAGACTATCAGGATGAAAGTTGTGGAGTCCAATCGCTTTAGCTATTGGCGAATCGCAAAAAGCTAACGCTTTTTGACTCCAGATTTAACCCACCTCCCATTATCGATACGGTCACTCATGGTTTCAAGCGATCAATAACAGTTATTACGAAGCCGGCGCTGCTGTTGGCGAATTAAAGGATGCGGCGACCTTGAATAACACGCAGCACAATCACAACGAGCGCGATAACTAAAAGAATGTGAATAAACCCGCCCAGTGTGTAGGCAGAAACTAAACCAAGTATCCAAAGGATAATTAGGATGAGAGCGATACTTTCAAGCATTGGAGTTCTCCGTGAGAAGCCGTTGTGTGACGGCACTATAAACCACAGATAAAGAGGTGAAGTATTTAAGGGCGATGCTTTGCCCCTAAACTAGTGAACTTTATAACCTTCTCGCTGTGGATGGGTCTGCACAATCCAACAGTGCGTGATTTAGATGCTGTCCTTAATATCTTCTTTGAGATCACCTAAGCCAGCCTTAACCTTGCCGATATTTTTTTGGAGATTTCCTTCTATCTCCAACTCTTTGTCATCCAATATTACGCCAGCCGCTTCTTTGACTTTGCCTTTGGCTTCTTCGATTTTACCTTCTATTTGATCTTTGTTCATCAGTGTCTCCTAATAGTTTTAACCATAAATACATAACTGCGACCAAAGCGTGGAACAATAGTTCCCATCGCTTATTTCTGATATTACTCGCAAAATTTAATGAAATATATATTTATATTTTCCTCAGTGCGTGCTTTATCACATCGTTCCTGCGCTCTGTCGTAGAAATGCCGCTGTTGACCTAACACTGGCGCATTGGAACTATAGAATGCCGCGCACATCGGGCCTCTACAACCCATAAAACTTTTTCCATGCAATACAGCAACCATCACACAAATGCTATAATCGCCTTATTTTAACTACTCACTACACAAAATCATGAACATCAAACTATCCAACAGAGTCAACGCCGTAAAACCCTCTCCCACTTTAGCCATTACTGCTAGAGCCGCTGCCATGCGGGCAGCGGGTAAAGATATTATTGGACTGGGCGCAGGTGAACCCGATTTTGACACGCCCGATCATATCAAAGCCGCCGCTGTTAAAGCGATGGATAGCGGCTTTACTAAATACACCGCCGTTGATGGGATTGCCAGCTTAAAAAAAGCCATTATCACTAAGTTCAAAAATGACAACGGTTTAGACTATACGCCTAAACAAGTTCTCGTATCATGTGGTGGTAAACAAAGTTCTTACAACCTCGTCCAAGCCTTGCTGAATACAGGTGATGAAGTCATTATCCCCGCGCCGTTCTGGGTGTCTTATCCCGACATGGTGTTATTAGCCGATGGCGTACCTGTGATTATTGAAACCACGCAAGCACAACATTTCAAAATTACGCCTGAACAATTACGCGCGGCGATTACTGATAAAACTCGGTTAATTTTCATCAATAGCCCATCTAATCCATCGGGCATGGCGTATTCTTCAAATGAACTGAAAGCATTAGGTGATGTGTTAGCAGATTATCCCAACATCATCATTGCTACTGATGATATGTACGAACATATTTTGTGGGAACAAGGCACGTTTGTGAATATTCTCAATGTGCATCCTGAATTTTATGACCGCACGGTAGTGATGAATGGCGTATCTAAAGCCTACTCGATGACTGGCTGGCGTATCGGTTATTGCGCAGGTCCTGCTGATTTAATCGAAGCGATGACCACGATTCAATCACAAAGCACGTCTAATCCAACGTCAATTTCTCAATACGCTGCCGAAGCTGCGTTGACAGGCGATCAAAGTTTTATTACCAATATGTGCGTAGAATTCAAAAAACGCCATGACTTCGTGGTTGCTGAATTGAACACCATCGATGGTGTTGAGTGTTTAGAAACCGACGGCACGTTTTACGTTTTCCCGAATGTCGAAAAACTCATCGCCCGTTTAGATGGTATTAACAACGACTTAGAATTTTCTGATTATTTAATCGAAAAAGCAGGCGTGGCGTTAGTTCCAGGTTCTGCGTTTGGTACGGAAGGACATATTCGGATTTCTATCGCGACCAGCATGGATAATTTGAAAAATGCGTTAGCGCGGATTAAAGCGGCGATTTAATTCGTTTGAATTGGTGTGGGGTACGCAATGTGCGTACCCCACGCGGATCAATGCACGGCTTTATTTTTGATCCCAAAACGGGAGAATTTTAAAGCCCGGTTTGTTTAGGGTAACGTTTGCAATCAACACGTCTGGCAACTATTGATGACACGCTTTATTTTGCTGAAAAAAATCTGACTGTTATCGATTAAAAGTAAATAATAATTTGCTTAATCGTATATGATGGTATCCGAAAGACATTGATCTTTCATCCCCCTCCGTTATTTTCAAGTAAAACTTGAAAATACACCACTCAAAATACCTTATAACTTATGAATATCATCAAAAAAATAGCTCTTGCGTTTTTCCTAACACTTTCTTTTGCTGCTGTTGCGCCAATGGCGGTTGCTGCTGAAGCTGAAGCGGTGGTTAGCGCAGAAAATGAAGTTGCTAATACCATCACTCACATTGAACAAGGTTTAGCCGAAACGCAAAAAAGCGATTTTTCAGCAGTCGTTCTGCATTTAAAATCGGCTCGTGCCGCTTCTGACAAAATTAAAGGTAACGAAGCGTTGGTTAAAGAAGGTTTTGAACACATTGTTCAAGGGCAAATCCAAGCAAAATTCGGTGATGTCGAAAAAACAACGGCTGAATTGAACAAAGCATTAGCGATTTATAAAAGTATTAAATAACTGCGTAATGGTAGGGTACGCAATGCGTACCCTACCCTACTGTCAACTGTCTCGCCAAAAAATCAAAATCCGCAACGTCTTGATAAGGTAATACGCCTAACAACGGTGTATTTAATGCCTTTGCTATCGTCGCAATATTTTCTTCACGGTTCAGCATATTTGGATCGGTACACATCGCAAGCCAACCCGCACAAGGTAAGCCTGAAGCGCAAATAGCTTGATAGGTTAATCGAGCATGATTAATACACCCTAAGCGTATTGCAACCACCATAATCACTGGCAACGCCAAAAATTTCGCTAAGTCGCTAACCGCCTGTTGCTCATTGATAGGTGCATACCAACCGCCTACACCTTCGACTAATACCCTGTCCGCTAAGCTCTGTAAGGTACGCAATGCCTCGCCTACTGTGTCTAAATCTACTGGATTATTCACGCCTGCAATATGTGGCGACACCGGCTGTAAATAGGCGTAAGGATTAATTAGTTCATAATCGACTTGAATTGAGGCGTGTTGTTGTAGCAATAACGCATCTTCATTTTTTAATTTTCCTTCGTGCAACACACACCCAGCGGCGACGGGTTTCATACCTAGCACTGATTTTCCTTGGTGTTGAAAATAGTGCATTAATGCCAGCGTTGCCCACGTTTTACCGACATTGGTATCGGTGCCAGTAATAAAATAAGCCGATTCCATTAGCTGGCCACCACCCTAAAGACTTCAAAACTAGCAGGAATTTTGCCATTAATTCGGTGAGTTTCATAAGCAGTAATCATGCGCCGCATAGCGGTTTTGCTAGTGCAATGTTTATTGCGCTTTTCCCGCACATTGTGTGCACCGATGTGTTTTAATTCCTGCATGAGTTCCAATACCGATTCATACTCTGGCGTGTATAGCGTGCAAGTAATATCAATATTCACAAAACCTGCCTTTTGTAGAAAATCGCTGATTTGTGTTGCGTTATAAAAGTCATTAACGTGAGCATAATCATCGACGCTCGCCCACGCGGCTTTTAGTTCTTGTAAGGTTTGTGGGGCGAAAGTGGAAAAAATCACACTACCCTCAGGTTTTAACAGCCGTTTTATATCGGTGAATACCGCTTCCAAATTGCTACACCATTGCAGTGCAAGATTAGAGAATACATGATTAACGCTACCATCCCTAAGTGGTAAAAATTCAGCATCCGCGCACAGTAGGGTGGCGCGTTTTGTGCATCGCTGTCTATCGCGCGTAGCTTGCAACATCGGCAACGCAATATCCAACGCGATAAGTTGCTGCGGATTAAAGCGTAATAATTCAGCGGTTAAAAAACCAGTGCCACAACCGATGTCTAATAATGTCCCCGTGATATTGCCATCAACGGCATCCAATAGCGCGTAACCAACGCTTCTTTGTAACGCGGCAACCCCATCATAAGTAGCAGAAGCCGCAGAAAAAGACTGGCGAATTTTGGTTTTATTTAATGGCATGGTGATCCATAAAACGGCAAATCAGCGTGAGTAATTCTTGAGTATGCGATAAAAACGG
>NQJH01000377.1 GCA_002256685.1 Methylococcaceae bacterium NSP1-2
ACAAGGTTATGTCGAAACCCTATTCGGCAGACGTTTATACCTACCCGAAATAAATTCCCGCAATGCCAACCTACGCCAATACGCTGAACGCACCGCCATCAACGCCCCGATGCAAGGCACAGCCGCCGATATTATTAAACGCGCCATGCTTGCAGTGGATAACTGGCTACAACCCGCCGCTGTTGATGCCAAAATGATTATGCAGGTGCATGATGAATTAGTGTTTGAGATTGCTGAATCACAAATAGACGATTGTATTGTGAATATTAAAACGATTATGTGTGCCGCCGCTGAATTGAACGTGCCGCTAGTGGTGGATGTAGGTGTGGGGGATAACTGGGATGAGGCGCATTGATGTGTGGTAAATTATGGGCGGATTTTATTATGATCCTGTGAATTATATGACGCTTGTGAAATTAGTTTTAGGACGTAATAAAACCAACTAATCAAATGATTTTAAAATCATTTTTTAATATTAATCGTTGTTAGAACACTAAAAGACGCAATGTTTTACGTCACACGGATGTCTAACCATAGGTGGGCGTTAATGAAAAACATATTTAAGCTAGGCTTAACAATCGCAATCGGAATCTTCGGCTTCTTTGTTGGTGTTGCTATTCCAGCATTTACTGGTTACACCGATAAAGTCATTGTTATGTCTTTCGGTTTCATTTTTGCTATTTGCTTTTCACTAATTGCTATTGCACTATCCAATTTCGTTACTAAACTAATAAAATCACAAGACTTACCATTATTAGCACTGTACGGCATTTGTTTGGGCATTGGTGGAATTTATGTATTATTCAACATCGTTTACTAATCACCACCGCCTAACATGGCGCTCGAGCGGACTGCCGAAAAGCGCGGCAGCCGCTCAGCTCTACGTTCAGCTTCATTTATACCGCACATACGTTATACCCGACTGGGAACAAGGGAAATTTCAGTTGAAACCCTAATTTATAAGCCATGTAGGGTGGGCATCGCCCACCATTGTCTCGTTCCCAAGCTCTGGCTTGGGAATGCCTACCCTCAAGCTCTGCTTGATGTTTAATTGTTATGAATATTGCTTTATTCTATTGACACACCAAGCGGAGCTTGGCAATAGGCGTTCCCAAACTAGAGTTTGGGAACGAGAAATAGCTGTAACGCGATAAGATGGGCTACATAGGATGTGCTGAGGTACGAAGCGCATCGTTCGAGAAATATGACATTAATGATGCGTCTCCTATCGTCGGCACATCCTATTGCACTAGAGGTTAAATTGAACAAGCTCATATCACTACTCATACTAGCGTCATTCATTACTCTGACAACTCAACAAAGTTTTGCTAATAGCAAATCCTCTTGTACATGGGAGGAGGTTATTGGCGAAAAAAATAAAGAGACAGACATTACCCCTAAACTATTTTCGTCACTTTCTATTTCATTTAAAAATAAAAAAATCGAGACCCTCAGTGCTGAATCAGGCTACAGCTCAGGCGAAGAAGGGGGTGCTGGATTTTGCAATCTCGACATATCAAAAAATCCAAACCCTGACCAAAAAGTTAACATAAGCTACGGTAAGCAACGCATTAAAATAACCACTGATGATTGCGAAGGTAATGGCGATTGCAAAGCCAACTATGAACTCATAACAACAAATACAGGTTACAAGCTACTGTTCGGCAAATATTACCCTAGCTTATGTGGCAACAATGCAGAATGGCCAGAGTCAATTGAACTGATTACAGGAAATAAAACTTGTGTAGTTACACGCGAAAAATAATAAATTTCTAATAAATCATCCGAGCGGCGTAGGTTGGGTTGCCGCTTTTTGGCAACCCAACATTTATCAAATACGTTGGGTTACGAAAAGATGCAACCCAACCTACAAATTCTACAATTCGCTGGCAATAAGAACTTGCGAAACTCATCACAAACCCGCGTGAATGATGGGTTTCACTGCGTTCTACCCATCCTACACTCTGAGGTACGAAACCTGTCCTTATATCTTACTGAAATAACGGTTAG
>NQJH01000378.1 GCA_002256685.1 Methylococcaceae bacterium NSP1-2
ATCATGCGTAATTCCGTCTGTTTGCCCCGTTTGCAAGGGCGTTTCTACTCCCGTTTTAGCCATTAACGACTCGGCAACCTGCACAGCGGTGGTATAGTCTTCGGCAACGCCCGCGTTATTAACACCCGACGCAAATATATTCAGCAGAATACTTAACGATACCGCTAAAATCGAAAAGGCAATCAGGATTTCCAGTAAAGAAAAGCCGCGTTGTTTAGTTATTTTTAAGTTCAATTTGCCCTGTTAACCAATTTATATCGATTTGCCACTGGTTTTCACCCCGCTTTAAAGACACCCGTCCACCTGTCGAAGAGCCATCGGCAAAAAATCGAATACTGCCCTGATTTTGTCCTAGCAGTTGGCTTTGTGTGGTCACCACCGTCACTTTAATGGTCTTAGGAATCACAAAAACCTTGTCTCGATTATTAACCGTGTAGCTGTTTTCGTTCAGATTAAAGGTCACAGCAGTTTCACGATGCGACATTAACGCCATACCTCTGGCATAACGCAACGCCGAGACTATATCTCTGGCGGCGCGTTGATGTTCGGTTGCGTTATTGCCTGAGGAAAGATTAATGCCAATAATGGAAAAACCCAACACCATAATAAACAACACAACCATCAATTCCAGTAGCGTAAAGCCCTTATTATTCGGCTTCAAAGCGGTTTATTCCCAGCCCAGTACATCCTTATCTTCACCTTCACCGCCTTCTACACTGTCCGCACCTAAACTGGATAAATCAAATTTCCCGTGTTTACCGGGGAAAACATAAAGATACTCATGTTGCCACGGATCAACAGGGACTTTGGCTTTACGCAGATAAGGACCATTCCAATATTTAGCATTATCAGGGGCTTCAATCAATGCCTTCAAACCTTGATCATTAGTCGGATACTGCCCTAAATCCAGTTTATACATATCCAAGCTTGCCATTAATTCTTCAATTTGAACCTTAGCGGCTTTAACTTTAGATTCGCCCATGTGCTTCATGACCTGAGGTCCTACTATGCCCGCCAGCATAGCAATAATGCCCAGCACGACTAACAGTTCTAATAAGGTGAAACCTGATTGTTTATAGTTTTGTATCTGCATCATAATGCTCCGTTAAAAGTTTTCTATTCACCGTCGAGGTTTACTCTAGGTCACAAATATTGTAGGAATTATTTACATGGGTAACAGGATAATAACGTTTATTTATAACTCATTTAGTGCATAACTTTAATTCATAACTGTTTTTATAGGTTAGTGATTTTAAGTCAATGGTTAAATCTATTATTTGGTGCTACTGCACAGTCGTGACGAAAACAAGGGTCGTATTTATATAAGCAACTGAATTTAATTATATTTACTACGAATAGTTAGGGTGAAAATGTGCCAGTATTTTGAATTTAACAAGTCTATTTTGCAAATTCGATTTTAAACAGTGATTAAAAAAAATTGATTTTTAACACAATTGCGTTATTATAGTCGGCTTACGGAGAGGTGGCAGAGCGGCCGAATGCGGCGGTCTTGAAAACCGTTGAGGGTTGATCCCCTCCCAGGGTTCGAATCCCTGCTTCTCCGCCAAATACTAAAACCCGCTAAGCTATCTGGCTTAGCGGGTTTTTTATTGCCTATAAAAATACATTTCACTCACCTACCTTATGTAGGCACTTGTTTTATTTGCTCCCAAATAATCAATTTTTGTTCAAAAGTTAAGTTTGCCATCGCTGGGCTGGTTGAAGGTAAGCGCGTACAAACCAGCGTTTGCCATTGATCAGCAAGCTGAGGCATAACGCGCTTGTGATATTCCTGATAAGCCCGACTGCCATTGAAAAAAATATGTTTTATGTGCGGATGTTGTGCAAAGAAACTTTCAAAGTCATTGCTGATAATAGAGGCGTTAGTAATGTTACTGTCCAAACTACCGTGTCGTTCACAACATTGAATCACATCCCACAGTGCTAGTTTATGGTGTTGTAACGCCAGTAATTTATTCGCATAACTATCATCCGAATTAAAGCCAATCTGAATTAAAGCCAAACAGAGTGGCGATAATTTTCCAAAACGCATTACGCGGATGGGCATAATATTGTTGTCGCGCTAATGACTGCTGACTGGGCATTGAGCCTAATATTAAAACCTCTGCATCCGCGTTGGCTACAGCGGCAAAGCTTATCAGGCTGCAAGGGTTTTGTTTCGGCTTATCTGTGTTCACTATAAATCTTGGGAATAAAGTTTAGCTATTGTTGGAGTCCAAAACATATTTTGGATTCCAGTATGTCGATACAATACACCCCACGCCATCACTCTCAAAATCCCATTTCATGCCCAGCATTCACCACCTACTCAAGCAACTCTCCCCCGACTCCA
>NQJH01000379.1:0-628 GCA_002256685.1 Methylococcaceae bacterium NSP1-2
CCTATTATGTTTACCATTACCAAAGAAGTTTATTTTTGTTACGGACATCGCCTGATGAACCACGCGGGCAAATGTCGCCATTTACACGGACACAGCGTTAAAGCCGCCATTTCCATACAACAGGAAACGCTTAACGATCAAGGCATGGTGTGTGATTTTTCTGATATTCGAGATTGCGTGAGCGCGTACATTGATGAACAGCTAGACCACAATTTTTTACTGCACAAAGAAGACCCAATTATTCCGATGTTGATTGCTAATAATGAGCGATTTATGGCATTGGATGAACACCCCACCGCCGAAGTATTAAGCAAAATGATTTATCAATATTTAAAACAATCGGGGTTTAATGTGGTTGAAGTCGCATTGTGGGAAACGTCTAGTGCTTATGCGAGTTATCGGGAAAATTAAAAATTTTTAAACACAGCCGTATCCAATCTATAGATAATTAAATTAATCCTAAGGAGAGCATCATGTCTGAACAAACAAATTATATTCGTTGGTTTAATGAATTAAGTATTGATGATGTGCCGTTAGTCGGTGGCAAAAATGCGTCCTTAGGTGAAATGTATCGAGAACTCACGCCGCAAGGCATTCAAATTCCCAATGGTTTTGCAGTGACGGCAGA
>NQJH01000379.1:662-2662 GCA_002256685.1 Methylococcaceae bacterium NSP1-2
GAAATGTATCGAGAACTCACGCCGCAAGGGATTCAAATCCCCAATGGTTTTGCAGTGACGGCAGAGGCGTATCGTTATGTATTAGATGAATCCAATAGTTGGCATACATTACATCAAGCCTTGGATGATTTGAATCCAGAGGATGTGGCGGATTTAGCCAAACGCGCCAGAAAAGCCCGCGATATTATTTACGCTGCACCGTTACCTAAAGACCTTGAGCAACAAATATTTGCCGCCTACGCCCAATTACAAAGCCAATACGGTGATGATTTAAGCGTTGCAGTGCGTAGTTCTGCGACGGCGGAAGATTTACCGACTGCGAGTTTTGCAGGGCAGCAAGATACTTATTTGAATATACGCGGCAAACTGGCTTTATTGGAAGCCTGTAAACGCTGTTTTGCGAGCTTATTTACCGACCGCGCCATTCATTACCGCGTCGATCAAGGTTTCGATCATTTCAAATTGGCGTTATCGATAGGCATTATGAAAATGGTGCGCTCGGATTTGGAATCCAGCGGCGTGATGTTTTCGTTAGATACCGAATCGGGGTTTTCCGATGTGGTGTTTATTACGGGCGCATTCGGGTTGGGTGAAAATGTGGTGCAAGGCTCAGTTGATCCAGATGAATTTTATGTCCACAAACCGACCTTTGAACAAGGACACCGCGCGGTATTGCGCCGCATATTAGGCGCGAAAAAAATCAAAATGGTGTATAGCGATGGCAGCACCCGTGAATCCACGCAAAATATTGTCACCTCTGCCGAAGAGCGCAATCGCTTTTGTTTGACCGATGCTGACGTGCTGACGCTGGCGGATTATGCGATTAAAATCGAAAAACATTACAGCAAAAAAGCAGGGCAAGCCAAACCTATGGATATGGAATGGGCAAAAGATGGGCTCGATGGCGTGTTGTATATTGTGCAAGCGCGACCTGAAACGGTGGTTTCACAATTAAGTGGCATGGTATTAGAGCAATACACGCTCAAACAAACCGCTGAACCGATTATTACGGGGCATTCGGTAGGCAGTAAAATTGCAGTCGGCAATGCCCGCGTGATTCATAAAGCCGAACAGTTAGGCGAGTTTAAAGCGGGGGAAGTATTAATTGCTGATATGACCACGCCTGATTGGGAACCTATCATGAAAATTGCCTCGGCAATTGTCACTAATCGTGGTGGTCGCACTTGCCACGCCGCCATTATTTCGCGTGAATTGGGCGTTCCTGCGGTGGTGGGTTGCGATAATGCGACCACCGTTATTAATTCCGATACGCCTGTGACGGTGTCTTGTGCGGAAGGTGATGTCGGTAAAGTCTATGCTGGATTGCTGGATTTTGAAGTCAGCCACATCGATTTATCGGGTTTGCAACGTCCAAAAACTCACATCATGCTCAATATTGGTAATCCTGAAATTGCGTTTAAATCCAGCTTTTTACCCAATGATGGCGTGGGTTTGGCGCGTATGGAGTTTATTATTACCGAATACATCAAAGCCCATCCGATGGCATTGATTCATCCTGAGCGCGTTGAAGATGCAGGAGAACGTGAGCAAATCAAGGAATTAACCCGCTCTTATGCCAGTGCCGAAGAATTCTTTATTAGTAAACTTGCCGAAGGAGTCGGCACAATCGGCGCGGCGTTTTATCCTAAACCTGTGGTCGTGCGCATGTCGGATTTTAAAACCAATGAATACGCGACCTTATTAGGTGGGCGGTGGTTTGAATTTAATGAAGAAAATCCGATGATTGGTTTTCGTGGCGCGTCACGTTATACCCATCCTGCCTACCGTGAAGGCTTTGCGTTGGAATGCGCGGCAATGAAACGGGTGCGTGATGACATGGGTTTAACCAATGTTATTTTAATGATTCCTTTTTGTCGGCGTGTCCAAGAAGCTAAAAAAGTATTGGCTTACATGGCAGAGTTAGGTTTAAAGCGCGGCGACAATGGCTTACAGATTTATGTGATGTGTGAAATTCCGAATAACGTGATTTCGATTGATGC
>NQJH01000131.1 GCA_002256685.1 Methylococcaceae bacterium NSP1-2
AAATGAATTAGTCAATGTGCAACCCAATCAGCCTGTGGAAATTAC
Organism: Methylococcaceae bacterium NSP1-2; assembly: GCA_002256685.1. Lineage (GTDB taxonomy): Bacteria > Pseudomonadota > Gammaproteobacteria > Methylococcales > Methylomonadaceae > UBA4132. Next base: position 46 of record NQJH01000131.1, read on the forward strand.
TGTGGATTTGTACGGTTCTAAAGTGACTTATCATGGTGAAGTGCTGGGTCTTGAAGCAGGGACAGGCAGTGTATTTGGTTTATTGCCACCTGATAATGCGACGGGCAACTATATTCATATAGTTGAACGCGTCCCTGTGCGCATAGGCTTAAACCCCGAAGAATTAAAAGCCCATCCATTACGGCTTGGCTTATCAACAACGGTAAAGATTGATACCAGCGTATCAGGGCATTCAGTTTTACAACCTTTAACCACAACACCCGCTGCTTATAAAACCGACGTTTATAGCCATCAGTTAGAGGGTAGTGAAAAATTGATTCATGACATTATTGAAAAAAATCGGCAGTCAAAAAAACAGATTATCTCTAATTTAAAATCATAATGGTCTCACTCAAAAGTGGGTTAAATCTGGAGTCAAAAAGCGTTAGCTTTTTGCGATTCGCCAATAGCTAAAGCTATTGAACTCCATAATTCTTATTCTAACAAACAGATTTAACCCGCTACCACCTCAAGTTAGTTGCAGAAGGTAGGCGCGAATGAGTTTGTGCCCTCTTTTTTACTTGCACATCAACTGATAACTAATCGGCTGTTGTACTTACTCAATAGATTGAATAATAAGGATTTAAAAAATAAAAATTACTTTGTGGGACACTAAAGGGGCAATTAAAAAGCACTGGAATCTGCTTGTTTGTTAGCGAATGCAATGTTGAATTAGTCGTGTGGTGCGACCTATAGACGCGAATGAATTCACGCCTATAGTGTGTGAGGGCAGTGTTTATTTCAAGTGACCGTAATATTTATTAAAGCGACTGATACGATCATCTAATCCGTTCGTACCGCCGTTGATCCGTTTAGTTAAGGTGGTAATGACTTCAACGTTCGCGCCTTTATCACAAATAGCCCATAATTTATTCACTTCAAAGAAAAACGCCGCTGAGGCCAGAGGGTATTTACTCGCCACTAAGTCAGAATTGGAAACAGTATCTTCACCGATAAATTTGCCAAAGTTGGCATAATTTAATTTTCCTGTGAGTTGAATATAACCTCGTCCACGAAATTTATAGCCATCGCCACTGGCTTCATCACCATTACCCATTCGTCCCGCATAAGCTCTTGAGGCAATTTTATCGGGTTTTCTTGCGTAAGTTTGGTTTAATGGTTCAGGAAAGTATTTGGGAAATACTTTCTTTAAGCCATTGGCGGAGTAATTTAAATTTTCACTAACGGCAGTAAAATTCGCACTCTCATGACTGCATTGCGCTAAAAAATGCGTTAATCTTAAAATGTTAGTGATATTAAATTTAGCGATCACTTCGGGGAACTGGGCAATAACTGTATCAGGAACTAACCCTTTAAGATTGTCTACTTTCAAACCATTGGCTGGCGTAGCAATAGGCGGGGTTGTTGAAAACAGCTTGTTCCAACTGATTGTGCCGACCACACCATCGGCGGTTAAACCATTGGCTTTTTGCCACTCTTTTACTTTGGTTTCGGTGACTGCGCCGAAAGAACCATCTGGCTTAAGTCCTAATTTAGCTTGCAGTTTTTTAACGCCTTCACCTGTTGAGCCTTTTTTTAATAACATCACACTGCCTCTCGATTTTTTATTTTAATGTTGGCTTTCTGCGTCCGAATAACCGGCGCATTATGCGATGGGTGGCGGTACAGAGGCAAACAGTCCTGCTAACTCGGTTTGCGTTTCGGCGGCTAACCAGCCATTCATGCCTTGTGTCCAAACTAATGAAGAACGGTTTAGTTTTCCAGACTGCGCCATTGTTTGTAATTGTGGCAAAGTAAATGGTCCAGTTTGTGCGCCGTTCACCGCCACAAAATAGACGCTAGATGCAGGAAGCGGCGGGGGTTGCGTCATACCACCCGCTGGTGGGGTAACTGATTGCGGCTGAAAAACATTGCCCATTTGATTCATCATGCCAACGCCCATGCCCGCCGCTAAGCCCGCACCCATTAAGCCGCCATTGGGATTATTCGCTGCCGCTTCCATTGCATTCGCCGCTTGAAATTGTGAATACGCGCCTAGATTGCCGATAATACCCATGCTACTGCGCTTATCTAATGCCGCTTCCACTTCAGGGGGTAGCGAAATGTTTTCAATTAAAAATTTGGTTAAATCCAAGCCTAATTCATTAAATTCAGGTTTGATTTTATCGCCAATAATGGCAGACACTTCGTCATAATTAGACGCTAAATCTAACACGGGGATTTTACTTTCCGCCACTGCATCCATGCCGCGCGTTACCGCTAAATTGCGTAACTGTTCATTAATCGCATCCACAGTAAATTCGCCATTCGTACCCGCGACTTCTTTTAAAAATTTACCTGCATCATTAACTCTGAAAGCGAAAGACCCAAACGCCCGCAAGCGAACAGGACCAAATTCAGCATCACGCAACATAATGGGATTTTTAGTTCCCCATTTTTGATTAGTGAATTGTTTGGTATTAATAAAGAATACATCGGCTTTAAACGGGCTATCAAAACCGTATTTCCAACCTTTCAGCGTTGCCAATATGGGCATATTTTGAGTGTTCAGCGTGTACATGCCTGCTGGAAATACATCCGCAATTACGCCTTCATTTAGAAATATGGCAACCTGACTTTCGCGTACCGTCAGTTTGGCGTTCATTTTAATTTCATTTTGATAACGTGGAAATTTCCATAAAATAATATCCGTGGCATCATCTGTCCATTCAATGATGTCGATAAACTCATTCTTCAGTGTGTCAAATAATCCCATCGTTTTATCCTAAAGCTAGGTTGAGAAAAGTAAATTGTAACTGATGTTACGCCCATTGGTAACACCACTTCAGCTGTTCTGAAATAGACCGTGAACTTTTACGTTCAAGCTGTGCTGCTAACCTCATAGCGAGTATTCAGCGGTTGTGTTTTAATAGCGATATATTTTGAGCGACGCTAAACAAGTCACAGTAGTAAAGAAGAACTACTCACTTGTTTAGCAAAAAAATTCCTAATTTGAAGGCGCGGGCTAAGTTTTTGAAAAAGAAATAATTTAACTCTGATCTCAATTATTCCAAGATAGAAGCGATTATGAAGACTATTACTGTAGCAGTGACATGGATTAAGGCGGAGTTTGGCGGTAGATTACACCATGTCTTTAAGTTTTTCTAAATCTTCAACTTCAGATGATGTAATCCTATCTACAGCAGTTAAATAAGCGTGACATATTTCGCGAATATCAGCAAGGTCAACAAAAAACTGACTTTCACCTATTGCCACGGGCAAAGACGACTCTAATTGTAATCTCAGAGAGTGCGCTATTTTAATTGTGATATCTACTTTTTCGGACATCTAAGGAATCTCTTTTTTAATATGGTAAGCAGTATACAAGCCTAACTCAACGACTATTACCTTTGCCGTGTTGCGTTAAACACTTATTCATTACTCGGAGGAATCCTATGACGTGGAACTATCGAATAATTAAAACTCCTGAGGGCTTTAGTGTCTATGAAGTTTTTTATGACGATGAGGGAAATCCTGTTAGCACAACGGTCGATCCAACGCTCGATTTCTTTTGCGACACCGTTGAGGAATTGCTAGAGGAGATTGAAATAATTAAATCAGCATTTGATAAGCCTGCCATTGACATCAACACAATCGGCGGAAAAGAAATCAAGTAACACTACAATAGATTAACGCAAATAACTCACCGTCGGCATTTGCCGCAATATCCAATTACGCCGTTTCAGCACATAATTTGACGGTGACGCGGCTTTCAAACGAATCGGATTAGGTAAAGTAGCGGCTAATAAACCAAATAAATGATCGCCAAATTCGGCAATATTTAGATACACCTCAATAATTCGTTGTTTGCTCCAAAATATTTCCAACAACCCCGTGAACCAAACTTCTACACCTTTACGAATAAAATTTTTCGACGGTGTTAAAAATAAATTCTTAGCGACTTGTTGGGAAATCGTACTCGCGCCTCTGAGTGGTTCACCATCCATATAATCTTCTATCGATGCACTGATAGCATTTAAATCAAAGCCAAAATGCTTTAAAAAGCGTTGATCTTCTGAGGCAATCACTGCCGTAAACACATGAGGTGAAATTTTTTCTGCACTCACCCACCTGTAATCAATCCACTTAAAGGAAGGGAAATCTTCCACATGGCGATGTAACATAAACATCGAGGTGAGCGGCGGCATCCAGCGTAATAAAATACAGCTACCGACTGATGTCACTACATAAGTCAGTAGTAAATAAAACAAGACGGTGCGCACGATTGCCCGCAGTGATAAAGCGGGCGTTAGTTGCTTTGGTGGTTTTTTTGCCAAGTGAAAAGTGCCAGTAGTTATAAAATGATACGATTAGCAATAATATCGTCCACCACCGCAGGATCAGCCAGCGTGGACACATCATCCATATTATGCAGCTCATTCGCCGCCACGTTACGCAAGATACGACGCATAATTTTTCCTGAGCGGGTTTTAGGCAAACTGGGGGCAAACTGAATAATATCAATGGTAGCAATTACGCCAATTTCTCGTCTGACTAAAGCGATTAAGTCTTTTTTCATGTCTTCAGACGGCGTTATACCGACATTTAAGGTGACATAGGCATAAATCCCCTGCCCTTTAATCGCATGAGGAAAACCCACCACGGCTGATTCGGCAACGTGTTCATGTAAATCCAACGCACTTTCAATTTCTGCCGTTCCCATGCGATGTCCAGACACATTCAGCACATCATCAACGCGCCCTGTAATCCAAAAATAACCATTCTTATCACGACGTGCGCCATCACCTGCAAAATAATAACCGGGATATTTTTTAAAATAAGTGTCGATAAAACGTGGATGATCGCCATGAATCGTCCGTGCTTGTGCTGGCCACGGAAAACCAAACACTAACACGCCTTCAGCTTCACCTTCGAGTATCTGCCCGTCTTCGCTCATAATTTCGGGTTTAATACCAAAAAATGGCAAGGTTGCTGAACCGGGTTTTAAACCCGTTACACCGGGTAACGGCGTAATTAATATGCCGCCTGTTTCCGTTTGCCACCAAGTATCGACAATCGGACAACGTGCATTTCCTACCAGATGGTAATACCATTCCCACGCTTCGGAGTTAATCGGTTCGCCGACACTACCCAAAATTCGCAAACTGCTCCGATCGGTGCGAGTGACAAACTCATCGCCTTGCGCCATCAATGCACGAATCGCGGTCGGTGCAGTATAAAAAATATTGACTTGATGTTTATCAATCACCTGCCAGAAACGATCTGCTTCGGGATAGGTCGGCACACCTTCAAACATTAACGTCGTTGCACCATTACACAATGGACCATAAATTACATAAGAATGCCCTGTAATCCAACCAATGTCAGCGGTACACCAATACACATCACCGTCATGGTAATCAAATACATATTTATGAGTCATCGCGGTGTATAACAAATAGCCGCCGGTGCTGTGTTGTACGCCTTTGGGTTTACCCGTTGAACCCGACGTATACAGAATAAATAAGGGGTCTTCGGCATCCATTGGTTCAGCGGGGCAATCAGCCGAGGCATACGTCATCAATTCGTGATACCACCTATCGCGTCCTTCAACCCACAAAACCGCATTACCGCTGTTTTGAATCACAATGACTTTTTCCAACATCGAACAGCCTTGCGCCGCTGCATCAACAGTGGTTTTAATCGCCACGACTTTACCACCGCGAAAACCTTCATCGGCACACACCAAATATTTACAATCGGCATCGATAATACGGTCTTTCAACGATTCTGCCGAAAAGCCGCCAAAAATAATCGAATGCACTGCACCAATTCGCGCACACGCCAGCATCACCGTTGCCGACTCGCTAATCATCGGCAAATAAATACACACATGATCGCCTTTTTTAACGCCTTGGGCTTTTAACACATTCGCGAATTTACACACTTGTTCATGTAATTCACGGTAAGTGATTTTTTTATCATTCTCCGGATTATCGCCTTCCCAAATAATCGCTACCTGATCGCCGCGTGTCGCTAAATGACGGTCTAAACAATTAAAACTGACATTCAATTTACCGCCTTCAAACCAACGAATATAAGCACTCGGATAGTCATAAGCCAACACGCGAGTCCACGGTTGATCCCATGTTAAAAACAGCTCCGCCTGCTTCGCCCAAAACGCCTCTGGCTGTTCAATTGAATACGCATACAACGATGAATAAGTATCTTCGTTAATGTGTGCGTGGGCAGCGACTTCTGGCTTAACACGGTAAATATGATGATCTGACATAGCGTAGTCCTGAGTTCGGGTAAAAATCTGCGTAAATAGCCTAACTATTTGATTGCCTACATTGTAGTATTTTTTACTGGGGACGGGATAAAAATTAAGAAGCTAAGAATGGTACACTAGATAACCTCTCTAATTTACAAGCTACAACAAACAAGTTATGAACAAAACAGTGTTAGTAACCGGCTCTAGCCGTGGCATAGGCAAGGCGATTGCTTTGTATTTGGCAGAGCGCGGTTTTGATTTAGTGATTCATTGTCGTAGTCAACGGGAATTGGCTGAAGCGGTGGTAGCTGAGGTTGAACAGCTAGGGCAAACCGCTAGAATTTTACAGTTTGATATAAGTGATCGCGCTGAATGTGCCGCACAATTGGCGTTGGATATGGAAACCCACGGTGCTTATTATGGCGTAGTGTGTAATGCGGGAATCACGGCGGATAATGCTTTTCCTTCGCTGACAGGCGAAGAATGGGACAGTGTAATTCATACTAATTTGGATGGGTTTTATAATGTATTACAGCCAGTGATTATGCCGATGATTAGACGGCGTAAGGCGGGGCGTATTGTAACGCTGTCGTCGGTATCAGGTTTAATGGGCAACCGTGGGCAGGTAAATTATAGTGCGGCGAAGGCGGGGATTATTGGTGCAACTAAAGCCTTGGCGTTAGAATTAGCAAAACGTAATATTACCGTGAATTGTGTCGCACCCGGTTTGATTGAAACCGATATGGTGCATGAGTTACCGTTAGAGGAAATAAAAAAAATGATTCCAGCACGGCGCGTGGGCAATCCAAGAGAAGTCGCGGCAGCGGTAGCATTTTTTATGTCAGAAGATGCCAGTTATATTACTCGGCAAGTATTATCGGTTAATGGGGGTTTATGTTAAAAAAACGAGTAGTCGTTACCGGCATGGCAGGGATTTCGCCTATCGGCAATGATTGGCAACAAGTGGCTACACAGTTAAAAATGCAGGCGACAGGTATTCAGTTCATGCCTGATTGGAATAAATATGAAGGGCTAAATACCCGATTAGGTGCGCCTGCGAATTTTACCAAGCCAGAACATTATTCGCGCAAACAAACGCGCAGTATGGGGCGAGTGGCGTTAATGGCAACTTGTGCTACCGAATTGGCATTGATGGATGCCGCGTTATTGAATGATGCCTGTCTATATAGCGGCAGAATGGGGATTGCTTATGGTAGTTCGTCGGGCAGTGCTGATGCCATTGCTGAGTTTGGCTATATGCTACTAAACCATGCGACTAATGGCTTGAATGCCACGTCGTATATACGCATGATGGGACATACTGCACCGGTTAATATCGGTTTATTTTTTGGCATTAACGGACGGATTTATACCACCTCTAGTGCGTGTACGTCGAGTAGTCAAGGCATCGGTTATGGTTATGAAGCCATTAAATACGGACAGCAAGACTTGATGGTGACAGGTGGTGCAGAAGAATTATTCGCTTCACAAGCGGCAGTATTTGATACGCTGTTTGCTACCAGCACTCGCAATGACGAGCCGAATAAAAGCCCTCGACCGTTTGATCGTGACCGCGATGGTTTAGTCATCGGTGAAGGGGCGGGAACGTTAATCCTAGAAGAATTGGAACATGCGTTAGCCAGAGGAGCGCGTATTTATGCGGAAGTAGTGGGTTTTGGTACTAATTCCGATGGTCGGCATGTCACGCAACCGGATAGTGACATGATGCAGCGGGCGATGTGTTTGGCATTAGAAGATGCGGGGCTGAATGCTGCGGAAATTGGTTATATCAGTGCGCATGGTACGGCGACTCAACATGGTGATATTGCCGAAAGTCATGCGACGGCGGCGGTGTTTGGTGCTAATACACCGATTAGTGCGTTGAAAAGTTTTACAGGGCATACACTAGGCGCGTGTGGTGCATTGGAAGCGTGGACCGCTATTAATATGATGAATGAGGACTGGTTTCATGCGACCGCTAATCTGGAAAATGTTGATCCCGCGTGTGCGTCACTGGATTATATTCAAGGCGAGAGTCGCCGATTAGCGTGTGAATATGTAATGAGTAATAATTTTGCGTTTGGTGGGATTAATACCTCGTTGATTTTTAAGCGTTGGCATTCGTAAGAGTTTAAATACGCAGGAGTCCAATAGCTTTAGCTATTGTCTAGTCAATAGCTAAAGCTATTGGACTCCTGTTTTTACAGCGTTATATAGACAACACAATTTTACCGCTAGTATGTCTTTCTTCTATCATTTTATGCGCCCTAGCGGCTTCTTCTAAGGGTAAAAAAGCACTGACATGGGGTTTTAACTGCCCTTTATCGGCGTACACCGCACATTGATTTAAAATTCTGATGTGTTTATCTCGCTCCTCTGGCAAATTTCTCAGCATAGGCGTGAGCATTAACTCAAAGCCTATCAATAAGTTGCGCATTCTGGCTTCTGCCAAACTGAGTTCACCGGGGTCTAACAAAGTCACCAAACGACCAAAATGCGCGGTGACGGCAATACTTTCTTTAAAGACCGCTGGACTGACCGTATCAAAAACCAAATCCGCACCTTTACCGTCAGTGAGATGATTCACTGCATCGACAAAACCATGCGGGTTATAAATCACAGTTTCATCCGCACCTAAACTTTTAACAAATTCACTTTTTTCCTCAGAACTGACGGTAGTAATAACCCGCGCGCCTTTTAGTTTTGCCAATTGGATTGCTGTAGTGAGTTTTTGGTGTATCGCGCACCAGCGCATGTAGTTGTAGAGAAGCCGGTGATAAAACCGATTATCTATATACCCCCACTCTATTTTCCCTTTGAATTTTGGTGGAATTAAAGCTTCAGCTTGTTTAATGGCAGCTTCAGCAATTTTAATAGGATTTTTTTCTTCTTTATTCGAAAAAACATCTACGCCAATTTGAG
>NQJH01000132.1 GCA_002256685.1 Methylococcaceae bacterium NSP1-2
GCTTGGTTTACAAGCCGCCGCAGGTTTTCCTTTAGATATGATGATAACGGGCGAAAACTTTGAAGTCGCCAAACTACCCGAAGCAGAAGCTGCAATCTCACCGCAGTTAAAAGTTACTTTCGCTAAATCACAAGGCAAAGTCACGGGTAAACTCGCCATTCCCAAAGCCATTATTCAACTTAAACAAATTCCTGAAAGTGCGATTGCCGTCAGTAAAGATGAAGTTATCTTAGGTGAAACCGACGAACAAGCTGAAAAACCCGTGGCCACTAATATTGATGCCAACATCGATATTGAACTGGGTAAAAATGTGAACTTTTCAGGTTTTGGTTTAAAAACTGATTTACAAGGCAAACTACAGCTAGCCAAAACGGGCGAAAAAATGTCCATGTACGGCGATGTCAACATGAGCAAAGCCCGCTACAAAAGCTATGGGCAAGATTTAACCGTGCGTAAAGGACAATTTGTTTTTAATGGTGCGACTGATAATCCCAGTCTCAATGTTGAAGCGACCAGACTATCTGCCGACAAAAAAGTCACCGCTATTCTTAACGTGACGGGTACATTAAATAATCTGAAAACCCGCATTTATACCGAACCTTCACTTCCTGAAACCGAAGCACTCGCCTATCTAATTGCGGGTAAACCCATCAACCAAGCCAGCAAAGCAGAAGGACAAATGATAGCGGGCGCGGCACTGTCTTATGGCGCGGGACAAGCCTCATGGCTTACCGAAAAATTAGGCATCGATGAATTTGAAGTCCAAGAAGGCAAAACCTTACAAAGCACCCTACTTGCGGTTGGACAATACCTAACCCCCGATTTTTATGTCGGTGCAAAAGTCGGACTCTTTAACAAACAAGTCGCCCTCGTGCTAAAACATAAACTAACCGACTCGCTAAATGTCGAAACCCAAACGGGCGAATCGCAACGCATTAAATTGAATTATGAAATGGATACTAATTAAGCTAAACCTCGGCGGTTTGCGAGAAGCCAAGGATTAAGCCGTTAAAAACTATGACTAAAAAAATGCCTAACTACACTCCAATACTCACAGCAACTGCATTAGCGATTAGCTTATTATCGTGCCAACCCAGCACAGCAACCGATTCAAAGCTCAAGGATTTTCCGCATAAAATTTTATGGGCATGGGAACGCCCCGAAGACTTACGGTTTCTCAATTCCGAACAATTTGCGGTCGCCTTTTTAGCCCAAACCCTGACTTTAACCGACAGCGAAGTGAGCTCTTCCCCCCGTCAACAACCGCTAAAAGTCAGCCCCCAAACCAAACTCATCGCCGTTACCCGCATAGAAACCGACAAATCCCCAGCATTATCCCAAACTCAACTCGATGAAATCACCCGCTTAGTATTAAACACACTGAAACTCAAAAACGTTGCCGCGTTACAAATCGACTTCGATGCCAAAGTCTCACAACGCGAATTTTATCGACAACTCCTCACCCAACTACGCACAAAAATCCCCGCCACCATGCCCCTATCTATTACCGCACTAGCCTCATTTTGCCTAAGCGACCCGTGGATAAAAGACCTACCCATCGATGAAGCCATCCCAATGATTTTCCGCATGGGCGCAGACAACAACAAAGTCAAAAACCTGTTAAAAAATGGCATCGATTTTTCCATCCCGCTCTGTCAACAAAGCTATGGCATAGCCACCGATGAACCCCTAACCATGAACTTCGATAAAACACGGCGGATTTATGTTTTTAAAGGCACTGCGGCAGGGTGGACAAGTGGGGATGTTGATAAATTGGTGGATTAGCTGATTTCATAGTTTTATTGTTCCCACGCTGGAGCGTGGGAACGATGTAAAATGGTCAGGAATCCATTTATCGCCTAAATAGTCGCCTCATGATTTTTGCGGGGAATTTAGATGAAACAAAAGAGGATACTATTGCATTTTACGAATTTAAAGACGGTAAGTTTGTACTTTTGAAATCTATGCCTTATGGTAGAAAAAAATCCTAATAACGCATTTCCACGTTTTAATCAGATAGCCGTGCCGCCCGACATTTGATTGTCGATGTTATATTACGGCTATCATTTAAACTCAATCTACAAATTTTTTCGGGTTTAAGAATAGTGGGCAAAAACCCTGTCCACCCAACATAATTACGATTCGTGTGCCTCATATTTAGGAAAAGCGAATGAATCCTTCTTATCTCTGTCAGATATTCGCCCATCGGGGTGCTAATCGTGAAGCGACTGAAAATACGCGGGCGGCTTTTGATAAGGCTTTAAACTATTCGATAGATGGGATGGAAACGGATGTTCAGCTTAGTCGTGATGAGGTGCCTGTGCTTTGGCATGATCGCTATACTGATAAATTAGGCTATGCACAGCAGCATATTGATGACTTTGATTATGCTGAACTGGAGCGGATAAATTTTGCTTACAATGATACACAGCCCGAAAACGTGTTAAGTTTAAAAGAGTTTCTGAACAGTTATCGGCACCGTTGCCGTTTGCAGATTGAAATTAAAAACCGTGATTGGGAGTTGTCACGCCGCCATGAGATTAAAGTAAAACAGTGTCTCGATTTGATTGGCGATCCACGCGATGAAGCGGTTTTTGTATCTTCATTTAACTTAGACAGTCTGATTTTTGCTCATCATTACGCGCCTAATTTTCCGCTGTATTATGCGTTGGATGACTATCACACTGAGCTGGATGTTGAACACGCATTAAGCAATCATGATTTTTTGGCTGGTTTGTGTTTGTCGATTGAGATGCTCAATGAAAGCATTGTTGATTTACTCGCTAAACAGTCCAAAAAACTGATTACCTACACTTGCAACACGGATGCAGAAATAACTAAGGCATTAGCCCTAGGTGTGAATGTTTTAATTACCGATGACCCACAAAAAGCTTTGTTAATGAGGGGATAAGCCATGCAGCGCGATTTTTCACAACTGGCTAATCAGCATTTTGATGTACTGATTTGCGGCGGCGGTATTTATGGTGCGTGGACGGCTTACGATGCGACGCTACGCGGTTTAAAAGTCGCCATTGTTGACCAAGGTGATTGGGCAAACGCGACTTCTTCGGCTTCCAGTAAACTGATACATGGCGGTTTGCGTTATTTGGAATCTTACGATTTTAAGCTGGTAAAAAAATCGCTGCTTGAACGCCAGATGTTATTGAAAGCCGCGCCACATCGGGTATGGGCATTACGTTTTGCTGTTCCTGTTTATAAACATAGCCGTTTGGGCGCGTGGTCATTGCGTGTAGGTTTACGGATTTATGATTTTTTAGCAACAGGTCTGAGTAAAGATCAGCGTTATCGTCATTATAATGCTGCCGATTTTTCTGCCCGTTTTCCTGAGCTTGAAGCGGCTGATTTAACAGCGGGCTTTAGTTATTTAGATGCGCAAACCGATGATGCGCGTTTGGTGTTGGAATTAATCGCTGGCGCGTGTGAATTAGGTGCGGTTTGTGTTAATTATTGTCAAGTTACTGAGCTTTTAACGTTGAATGAACAACTGCATGGCGCAGTTATTCAAGACCAACTCACTCACACCATCGGCAAAGTTTACGCCAAGCAAATAGTGGACACGATGGGACGCTGGTCGCCACACCAAATCGAGTGTGCGTGTCGATTATCTAAAGGTGTGCATTTAGTCATGCCGAAAATATTGAATGAAGAAGCTTTATTGCTGACGGCTAAAAGTGATGGTCGGGTATTTTTTATTATTCCTTGGTATGAACATACTTTATTAGGCACGACCGATAGCGATTATCACGGTGATATTAATCAGCTCACGGTTGAACAGCACGAAATTGATTACTTGTTAAGCGAAGCTAATTGCGTACTGAAAAATACGCATTGGCAAACACAAGATATTATCGGTAGCTACGCAGGACTGCGCGTATTGCAAGCCAGTTCTGAGTCATCCGTTTCAAACATTAGTCGAGATTGGCAACTGAACCGTTCGCCCTGTGGTCTTTTATCGTCTATCGGCGGAAAACTAACCTCGGCAAGAGAAGATGCTAGTCAACTGGTGGACGCACTTTGTCAACAATTAGGTTTGAATTTACCCTGTCGCACGTTTGGCAGAGCGTTTCCTTGGTCGCCAGATTTAGATTATAACCACTGGGTAAACACCGCCTTATCACAAGCGACAGCGTTAAACATAGATAGCGAAAGTGCGCATTGGTTGTTACGTCGGCATGGGTGCAGAGTGAGTGACGTTTTTGCTCTTTGTGAACAACAGCCGGATTTAACTAAGCGTATTCTTCCGACTTTGCCGTTTATTATGGCGGATATGGTTTTTTGTGCGCAGCAAGAAATGGTTGTGCATTTGGAAGATTTATTAAGGCGCAGATTACCATTGATGATTTTGGCAAAGCTAAGTGCCAGTGAATTACAAGAGCTAGCTCAGATTGTGGCTAAGGTGTTGGCTTGGAGTGATGAGCGTAGAAATCAGGAATATGCAACTTGCTGGCAACAGACAAACCCGTTTTAACGTAGGGTAGATGTGTTTTTTGCCCAAATACACAAAATCTAGAAAACGGGTAGCTAAAATAACGCCGTCATTAAAATGTCATATTGTTCCACTACTATGAGGGAAAAATTGGAATAACATTGGTATTTATGATTGAGAGTCAAAAAAATAGTCGTAACGCGCAGTCTTTAGCGTTTTCTGCACCGTGTGCTTATGAGCTAATGCTAAAGGTGCAAACGATTCGGCTGGATACGCCTGTTTTAGATGTGCTTACGCTGTTTCACTCTCATCTACACCTGCCCGCATTTCCTGTGGTAGATGAAGATAATCAATATTTCGGTATTATTACCCGCCGTAATTATTTCAATATCATGAGCCGCGCTTATGCCCGTGAGCTTTTTGCGCGTAAAGACCTTGCCAGTCTATTAAAAATCAATCCGACTATTTTTGCCGCGCCGTTAATCGTTAATGCTGATGATCGTATTGATCAAGTAATGTTGGATTTTTTAAGTCTCGACCCTGAAATGGTTTTTGAAGCGTTGCCTGTTATCGATGCAGCGAAAGAGATTGCTATTATCAAAGTCGCTGACATGATGCTGCAATTGTCCGAATCGCAAGGCACGTTGATTGATACGATGGAGCAATTGAGTCTACGCTTAAAAGAAGAGGTCGCTAGTGCTGCAACGCTGCAACGCAATTTATTACGCCCTGAACGCATTGAACTCCCAGGAATACGCGGTTTATCGACGCTAATTACCTCTAGCGAAGTAGGCGGCGATTTTTATGATTATTATGCGGTCGATGACCGTTGGGTAGTCATGCTGGTCGGTGATGTGAGTGGTCACGGCGTGGCAGCGGGAACGATGGTTAGCGCGGCGAAGGCAGGCGTTAATTTGTTAGAAGCTGATAAAGAAAAACAACCGCATAAAATTTTGGCTCGTCTTAGCGACACCATTCTGCATACCGCGCGACAATCCCT
>NQJH01000380.1 GCA_002256685.1 Methylococcaceae bacterium NSP1-2
TAACAAAACAAAAAGGTCAATATGAGCACTAAAGAATTCGTTACACAACTTGAATACAAAGCAGACTGGGCAGGGAGAACACTGGCAAAAATAGACCAGTTCTTTCCTAGCTCAAAACGCTGTTCTTGTTGCGGGTACACACTGCTCCGCTTATCTTTAAGTGTCCGCCACTGGACTTGTCCAGATTGTTCAACCGAACACGACCGCGATATTAACGCGGCAAAAAACATCAAAACCGCAGGGCTTGCGGGGTTAGCCTTTGGAGAGAATGTCATTCCTGTGTAGCCAGTCTGCATCGGTTGTTCTCGTTGAATTAGGAAGTTCTCAATAGCGATATTGGGAATCCCCCGCTCTTTAGGCAGGGGAGGATGTCAAAACAAGCCGCTCACCTTGCGTAAATAACAGACTAGCTTGACCATATATCATCGGTAGCCAGAGATACGCAGGTTCAATACGTTTGACTCTATCACAGATTGATGTAAAAACGACACTAAACATTGTCCGCAACACTTGCCTTCAACCTTCATAATCTGAGTATTACTTCAGCGTGGTCAGCTAATATATTGCCATCATTATATGAAGTGATTCTTAATTTTCGCCACTATCAAAAACCCACAAAAATTTTATCATTCGCACAGTGAGGGTATTTTTATAGTTGTTCGTCCTTTTAGCACTTTCCTATCTGTTGCATAACAGAACAGGAATCCTGTCTAGTTGGAGGAATTGATTATGAGCGTATTAACATTGATTGAAGCGGTGAAAGCGGGTGATAGCGCGGCTGTCCAAGCATTAATAAACAGTAATGTAGCGATTGAACAAACCGATGATTACGGTTGGACGGCATTGAATTGGGCGGCTGGCAAAGGCGATAGTTCAATTGTGCAACTGTTGCTGAATGCAGGGGCGAATATTGCTAACACGGGCAGAGATAACCGCACCGCTTATCAAATTGCGTTAGCGGCAGTGCATATTGATAGTGCTTTGCTCTTGCAACAAGCGGAGCGGGGCAGGGGGGCTAAAACCACAGAACGCCCTTATTGCAAAGTCTATTTGATTGAAACACTACGCAAATTCCCCGATTGGTCTGAAAAATCAGCTCCTTTAGACAATGATGCCATCGTTTATTTACATGCAGATTTCAGTGTAACACGCAGCATTTGGCAACATGAAGACGTGGTATTTCATTCATCGTCACCCGCGTGGGAAACATTTTGTCGCGACGAATTAGCGTTTTCTGTGCCAACGGATTTGGCGTTAGCCACCGCGTTTGTCGCTGAAAAAGCCAATGCACCACAGACGGTGGCATTATGAATTCACAACTGAATGTCGCGCATATTGAACCCAATTCACTGGTTGAATTGCTGGAGCTACGCGCAGAATTGCAAGGGCATAAAACCGCTTATACGTTTTTAATTGATGGTGAACAACAAACCGTCTCTATGACGTATAGCGAATTAGACACCCAAGCACGAACCATTGCCGCCACTTTACAAGCATTGGGTTTGCAAGGTGAACGCGCAGTATTGTTATATCCGCAAGGCTTGGATTATATCGCGGCGTTTTTTGGCTGTCTTTATGCGGGTGTTATTGCTGTGCCTGCTTATCCGCCAAAAAATAAACGTACCATGCCCCGCTTGCAAGCCATTATTCAAGACAGTCAAGCCGCCATTATTTTAAGCACCCAAGCGATTGCGCATTCTGCGCGTGGCTTGTGTTCAGAGCCTGAAAACGGCATTGATTTAGATTGGCTGCTAACCGATCAAGCCTTGACGGGTGATGTAAATCAATGGCGTGTGCCTGATTTAACCGTCGAGTCATTAGCATTTCTGCAATACACCTCAGGTTCTACAGGCTTAGCCAAAGGCGTGATGGTTAGCCACGGTAATTTAATGGCGAATCAAGCCATCATTAAGGACGGTTTTGGGCATGATAATCAATCGACGGTGGTCGGTTGGTTGCCGCTGTATCATGACATGGGCTTGATTGGTAATTAATGTCACCATTGGCATTTTTAGAAAAACCAGTGCGTTGGTTACAAGCCATTTCAAACTATAAAGCCCATACCAGCGGCGCACCTAATTTTGCGTTTGATTTGTGTGTCCAAAAAGTAACTGCCGAAGAAAAATACCAGTTAGATTTAAGTTCGTGGCAATTAGCCTTTAACGGTTCTGAACCGATACATTCAGCCACTTTAGACAGATTTGTCGCCGCGTTTGGCGAGTGTGGCTTTAAACGAAAAGCGTTTTATCCGTGTTACGGTTTAGCAGAGGCGACTTTGTTAGTGACAGGCGCGATAAAAAACGCCGTACCCACCATCAAAGCCTTTAATAAAGCCAAATTAGAAGAGCATATTGCCTGTACGAATGTTGCCCATTTGGACGATTATCGCCGCTTAGTCGGTTGTGGTGTTGCAGGATTGAATCATCAAATCAGAATTGTTAATCCGAATACCCAAGCCGTGTGTGAAAACGGGCATGTCGGTGAAATTCAAGTCAGTGGTGCAAGTATTGCCCAAGGTTATTGGCAAAATTCGACGGCAACGGCTGAAACATTTATCACCGATAAAGACGACACCCGCTGGTTACGCACCGGCGATTTAGGTTTT